>JAIRYL010000088.1 GCA_031267775.1 Tannerellaceae bacterium | reverse complement strand
CCTGAAAACCTCCCGCAGGGAAGCGTCCGAATCAAAAACATACGTATTAATCAGTTCATTATAAGGTATATAATACGTTCCGGGGGAAGGAGGCCGGTTTTGGCAAATACGGCTTTCCGCCATCCTTCGGGCGGAAAACAGGCCGGTATATGGATGATTTATTTCCGGACGCCTCCCGGATTGGCGGCGTTGTTCAGCGCCGGCTTCAGCCAGGGGTACTGCTTTTAGATGCGTTTGCCCGGAGAGGCATGCATGGCCGTTTGGCAAGCGGATACTGTATTGTTCCCGGCAAATCCGGTATGTTAAAAGTTAAGGCAAAAGATACTTTTTTGTCAAAATGTTATATTTGATGTTTTTTTTTATCATATATTCGCGGAATAAATTAATTGCTAACAAAATTTTGCTAAATTAATTGCAATACCTGTGGATATTTTTCTATTATACAGAAATTTTTTCGCGGTATTTTATTTTCTTCTTTGACGCCTGAACCGTAATTATTTAAACGCAAACTTTTTTTATGGAATTAATCTATGCTAATTTATTTATTAACTAAATCATCAATCTTATGTTGAAGAACTTGAAATTAGTGAGCTTGATCGTAATGACAGCCTTGTGTTTTTCCGGAAACATATACGCCGAAAATATTGCGGTTGAGCCGGGAGCCGGGACGCTGCAGCAGAGCGGTAAAATTACGGGTACGATAGAAGACGCTTTTGGCCCGGTAGTGGGAGCTTCTATACTTATAAAAGGGACTACCCATGGTACAATTACCAATATGGACGGGGGTTTTGAGCTGGATGGCCTCAAAAGCGGCGACGTTATTGTAGTTTCTTATATCGGGTATATCTCGCAGGAAATTGTTTATACCGGACAGGCAACGTTGTCTGTTAAGCTGGCAGAAGATGCGCAGAAACTGGACGAAGTGGTTGTTACCGCTCTGGGTATCAAGCGCGAGAAGAAAGCGTTGGGCTATGCCATGCAGGAGGTGAAGGGCGATCAGTTAACAGAAACCCGCAATGTAAACGTTGCCAATGCCCTGGCAGGGAAGATTGCCGGCGTGCAAATTAATCAGAGCAGCACGGGCGTTGGCGGGGGAACCCGGATTGTGATACGCGGTAATAACTCTATTGCCGGAAATAACCAGCCTCTGGTAGTGGTAGACGGCGTGCCTATCGACAACTTTAGCAGCGATACGCGCGAATACTGGGGTAACAGCAATATTGACAAGGGATCGGGTATTTCGGATATCTCTCCCGACGATATCGCGAGTATGTCGGTATTGAAAGGCCCGGCTGCGGCCGCTCTGTATGGGAGCCGCGCCGGTAACGGGGTGGTGATGATAACAACCAAAACCGGCGGAACGGGCAAGGGATTGGGTATCTCGCTGAATACGAACCTTACCTTTGAAAGCCCGATGATGACGCCCGACTTTCAGAACCTCTACGGACAGGGCTCGAACAATGTATTCGGCAATGACCAGGTGGGTAGCTGGGGGCCTAAGATGGATGGATCTGCGCAGGAAATGGCCTTAGGCTCTTTTTCGTATGCCGCACGCGACAATAATTTGTATAAAGACTTCCTGAGAACGGGTACGAGCTGGACGAACAGCGTTGAACTGGGTAAATCTACCAAAGATATGACTTTCCGCGCATCGGTAACAAGGCTGGATAATCAATCGGTTGTTCCTAATAGCGGCATAGAACGTACGTCGATTAATCTTCGCACCACAACCAAACTGGCCGATTGGCTGTCTGCCGACTTCAAGATCAATTACGTTAATTCGAGAGCCAATAACCGCGTAGCGGTTGCCGCCGACCCGAACAACGTATTCTACGATTACCTGACGATGCCGCGAAGCGTTGGCTTTTCCGACTGGAACGCATACAGGGATAACGACTGGAAAAGGGAAGACGGCAAGCCGGCGGCGTGGAAGGTAGTGCACAATACTGCGCCTAATAACCCGTACTGGGCTACCGAGCGTAACCTGAACTCGGATAAGAGAGACCGCTATATTGGCTTTGCCGCGTTTGATTTTAAATTTACAAACTGGTTGAGCCTGAAGCTGCGCACCGGGATGGATAATTATTCGTTCCTGTACGACTGGACGCGCGCTACCGGTAATCCGTATTGGGAAACCAACGGAAGCTATCGCGTACAAACGGAAAGGTTTAAGGAACTTAACTCAGACTTCCTGTTCGCGGCGCAGGGTAACTGGAACAAGCTTAGTATAGCAGGCACGGCGGGCGGAAATATTATGTATAGGTCTACTTCTAAAAACAACGACTGGTCGGGCGAGTTGGTTATCCCGGATTTTTATGCTATCAATAACGGCAAAATCCACAGCGGCGAATTTACAAAAAAACGCAAGCAGATAAATTCTTTATACGCAACGGCTTCTTTTTCGTGGGACAGCTATCTGTATCTGGATGTTACGGGGCGCAACGACTGGTCGTCTACCCTGCCTGAAAACAATAATTCGTATTTCTATCCCTCGGCAGGCGGAAGCTGGATATTTACCCAGATGATGCACAATGCGGGGTATAATATGGGGCCTTTGAACTTTGGCAAGTTGCGCGTTTCGTGGGCGCAGGTGGGTAATGATACCGATCCGTATATGCTGCGCGATTATTATAGCCTTACTTATGATATTAAAGGCGGCGTGTTCAACGCTTCAAATAAAGACTGGATTGCCAATCCGAATCTGAAGAACGAAATTATTGAATCGTGGGAACTGGGGCTTGAATTGAGAGGCTTTGAAAATCGCGTGGGCTTAGACGTTTCGTATTATAAGAAGAATGCAAAAAACCAGATATTAAAGACTTCGGTTCCTGCCGCTACCGGATATAGCTACAAGCTGATTAACGCGGGTAATATTGAAAACAAGGGGCTGGAAATCGCCCTGAACGCTACTCCGGTGAAAACCTCGAATGGCTTTACCTGGGAAACGCTTGTTAACTGGTCGAAGAATAAAAACAAAATTATAAAACTGACCGAAGGTACCGACCGGCAGATAATAAGCGACGGTACCGGCGTGAATTTTATGCAGATTGTGGCCGAAGTAGGGGGGGCCTACGGCGATATGTATGGTACGGCCTACGAACGCGACGCCAGCGGCCAAATCGTAATTGGCGACAACGGCCTCCCTGTCCAGGCCGCTTCCATGCAGAAGCTGGGAAACAATCAGCCCGAATGGATGCTGGGCTGGTGGAATAATTTCTCGTATAAAAACGTTACGTTCGGATTCCTTTTTGATTTGAACTATGGAGGCGATATTTATATGGGTTCTATCCAGCAGGGAACTCGCTGGGGTAATTTAAAGATGACGCTGGACGGACGCGACGGGATGGTGGCGCCGGGCGTAACAAAAGACGGCGTTCAAAACGCAAAGGAAGTTACGTCGCAACAATACTGGACAGGGATTGCAGGCATAACGGAAGCTTTTATTTACGACGCCACAAACGCTCGTTTGCGCGAAGTGAACCTGGGTTATTCGTTGCCCGGAACGTTGCTGGCAAAAACGCCGTTTGCCAGCGTGAAGGCTAGCCTGGTGGCCCGCAACCTCTTTATGATATATCATAAAACAAAGAAGTTTGATCCGGAATCGGGATTTAGTAACTCAAGTTCCGTACAGGGTATCGAATTTGCTTCCATGCCTACGATGAGGAGCATTGGGTTTAACGTCAATGTTACATTTTAATCATTATCCATAAGAAAGAAAAGAATATGAAAACATTCAGGAAATATATCGCTTGTTCTTTGTTTTTGTTGGCGCTTACAGGCTGCGATCTGACTGCGCTGAATGAAAATCCAAATGAACCGACAGACGAAGTGGCTTATAATATGATGGATCCGCGACTGGGATCTGCCTTACGGGACGGTCTCTCTATAGAAGGAGACGACGAACAGCGCGTTAAATCGCTGATGATCGACTTTTTTGCGCAAATAGGAGACGGAGGCGGACAGTCTACCAAAAACTATGTTATGATAGAAGACTGGAGCCGCAGGATGTACAAGCGCGTTCAGTCAAATGTGGCTTCGCTCAATATTGTGATCCGTAACCTGAGCGAGGCCGACAAAGGCGACACGTATACTAACAGCTTGGCCCTGGCCAAGATATGGCGCGTATATGTGCAGATGACGGGCGTAGACTTTTTTGGCCCCATCCCTTTCCCAACTTATAAGGAGATAGAAGAAAATCCGCCCTACAAATCGGTGAAAGATACCTATACGGAGTTCTTTGCCGAATTGGATGAGGCAATTGCCCTTATCGACAAGGAAGCAGGCGCGCCGGCATTTGTTAATTCGGCTTCGGATGCATTGTATGCAAACGATATGAAGAAGTGGAAGAAGTTTGCCAATTCGCTGCGCTTGCGTTTTGCCCTGCGCTTGTCGGAAATAGAACCGGCTACCTGCACGGCCGAAGCCGGGAAAGCCATAGAATCGGGCGTATTCGACGGCGTAGCCGATAACGCTACAATCGCTCCTTTAGCAAATGGAGATTGGGGCAAGGATTATAATTATACCATGTTTCAGATAACCTGGAGCGCGCCGATTAACCTGACTGCTTCGTTTGAAAAATTACTTGCAAACATCGGAGGAAAAGAGTTTCCGGCCTATCTTGTAAACAAAAGGAAAGCGCTGTCGGGCGCTGCTGGAACTCCCCTCTCTGCCATACACCCGGCAAAGGCCGACCCGCGAGCTACCTTCATGTTTGATCCGGCTTATACGAGCGGCGACTGGAAAGGGATGCCTTATGGCTTGAGTCCGTCGGTATATAATGAAGATGCAAACTATAAAAAGAACGATTATGCGGAGTTTGGACATCTTATCAAGAATGGAGCTCCCTACAAAACCCGTCCGTACGATCTGTTCCTGTACGAAGAGGTTTGTTTCCTCAAAGCCGAAGCGGCCTTGCGCGGATTTATTGCCGGCGACGCCAAAGCGGAGTATGAAAAGGGAGTGCGCGCTTCGTTCGACGCCTGGGAGGTATCTGCCGACGCCGACGATTATTTAGCCTCCACAGATAAAAACCTGGCAGGCGCCAGCGCAAACTTCGACGACCAGACGGGCGCCGGCAATACGGCTTTGGAAAAAATCATTACCCAGAAATACATCGCCGCATTCCCCGACGTTTCTTTTGAATCGTGGAACGACAAGCGTCGTCTGAACCTCCCGCGCATGGATGTAGGGATCGAAAGAAATGAACTGTATTATAATGCAGGCAACAAAAACGTAAAAGACCCCAAAAACTTCATCAAGCGCGTACAGTACCCCGAACAGGAAGCGCTGATTAACAAAGCGGAATATGAAAAAGGCGTTCAGTTACTGGGCGGAGCAGACAATGTAGCCACCCCCTTATGGTGGGATATAAACAGCAACTATTGCACGTCGGCCGAATAGTTTGATTCAACGCAGGTATATTATACGAAGGGGCGGCCTCGATTGGGAGGGCGCCCCTTTTTTTGGTACGCCGCGCATGATTCGCAAATTCTTTTGAAAATTCATCGATTAAATGGAAAATTTCTGTAATTTCGTTCGTTTTTAGCATGGCTGTGATTCCTTTTTCCTTATATCATGTTAAGTTATATCGACAAATGTCAGAAGATGAAATAATTGATCAACCGGTTGAACGACATTGCAGAAGACAGACCGACAGTAAGCAGGCTTATGATAAACACAAAAATGAAATCTGTTAAAGTAGAAATAGGCGCTCTTGGAAAAGAATGATCAAATTGCAAACTTTGAAAAAATCTACTTACTATATTTTTCAAAGATGAAATATTTTGCCAAGGTATATGTTTTGTCGGAAGAAGAAGCGGAAAATATTGTACAGGATGTTTTTGCCGAACTATGGGAAAAACGGGATATACGATTTGAATATGACAACCTGGTAGCTTATCTTTTTGTTTCGACCAAAAACAGATGCCTTAATTATTTGCGCCACCAGACTATGAAGCAAGAATCTGCGGATAAAATTCAAGAAGAATACAAATTAACCTTACAAGCCGGTATAAATTCACTGGAAGTGCTTAACCTGGATTTTTTATCTGATCCGAACGGCGTTGAAGAAAAACTGAAAAAAGCGCTGGATACGCTGCCGGAACGCTGCCGGCAAATCTTTGTCATGAGTAAAATAAAAAACAAAAAGCAGAAAGAAATTGCCGAAGAGCTTCAAATATCCCCCCATACGGTTGAAACGCAAATGGGAATTGCATACCGGCGTCTCAGAAAAGAGCTAAAACAATATTTCACGCTTGTTCTTGCCATCTGTTTCTATTAAAGAAAGTTTTTAAAGCGTTCATTATTACGGTTGAATTGGGAAATGAAATATACCTGAATACCTGAATTCTTCCATAAAAACTTGCAGGAATTTTTTTCTTACCGTATCATTATTTTGTTTTCAGACAATAATTGAAATCTGAATTACAAATTTACAGGCAGTTACCTGGAAGCTTCAGGCAGTTACCTGGAAACTTAAAGTAATTACTTTGAAACTTAAAGTAGTTACTTTGAAACTTAAAGTAGTTACTTTGAAACTTAAAGTAGTTACCTGGAAAGGAAAAGTAATCTATTTAGTAACGTGAAATAAATACTGTGTAATGGTTTTTCTGTCCCTGACGGGACAAATGTTAGTAACCCCCAGTAAAGCGAAACGACCGGGGGGTAGCGAGACGCTCTCCCCCTCTCTCCTCTCTCCTCGCTCCGAGGAGTTCAACCTTACAGGTTGGGGCGGCGCGGCGTGCTCCGCATGCACCCGGTAGCTTCGCCTCGCCGGGGGTTACCCACATGGAACGCCTGCGGCGTTCAGGAACGAAAACGGGTATATCCTGTTTATTTTTCATCGCTTGGAAGAATTTCCCGACAATTAGTTAGCGGATTTTTTTCCCCCATGTGTTTTCATATTATAAACACAGAAAAAATGAACAGAGAAGTTGAGGATTATTTTCTTGGAAAGATGAACAGGGATGAAAGAATGGCTTTCCTGTGCGAATTGACGTCTGATAAAGAAAAGCGAGAGGCATTTGGCCGGTATCAGAATGCCGAAGCATTGCTTGCTTTTTCCGGAGATGTGGATAATCCCTTCGATGCGGTTCGCAGCTATAAGCAATTCATGCGTCGTATGAAACTGCGTACGTTCTATCGATATGCCTGTCGAACAGTCGGTTATGCGGCGGCAATTGCGTTACTGACGATATCCGTTCATTTCTATCATGTTTATTACTACCGGCATTCGGTAAACATATCCGAAACGTCCTTGTTTGTACCTGCGGGCCAGCGCGTTTCACTAACCCTTTCCGACGGTACGGCGGTATGGCTGAACGCCCGGACGCGCTTAACCTATCCTACAGCTTTTGTTGGCGCTCAACGGCGCGTTTCCGTCGAAGGAGAAGCTTTTTTTGAAGTGGCAAAAGATAAAAGCAAACCCTTTATTGTTTCTGCAAATGGAACGGAAGTTAAAGTAGCAGGCACATCTTTCAATGTGTATAGCTACCCGGACGAACCTGTTAGCCGCATCAGTCTTCTGGAAGGCAGCATATCGGTACACAGTAAAACGTCGCCGGATATAGAAGTGACGCTTCGTCCGCAGGAAGAAGTGATAGTTCAAAATCAAACCATGATTATCGGCAAAATTCCGAATAATGATTATTTTTTGTGGAAAGAAGGCATATACAGTTTTGAAAACGAAACGCTGGGTAATATATTAAAAAAATTAGAACTCTATTATGATATCAAAATAGAAGTAAAAAACCCGGCTATACTTAAATGGAAGTATACCATGAAATTCCGGCAACGGGATGGTATTGACGAAATCTTGAGGGCGCTTTGCAAAGTTTATCCCTTAAAGATTCGGAAGATTGAAGAAAAGAGTACCGTGATAATAAGTCTGTGAGAATAAACATAATATCGAACCCTTTAAAAACAAGCGCCTATGAGAAAAAACGTATGACTTGTCAGAGGCTACGCTCATGAAGTAAAATGTTTCAAAAAAAGCACGGCAGAAGCGGCCACTTCTGTCGTGGAAAAGTAAACACCATGAAAAATAAGTTTAAAGCCTGTCAGAATTTTCCGCAAAGGAATGATTAGTTGAGTTTTTCGCAATAAATTATATCCTCTTTTGTTAAATCGAAACATCTTTTTGTTCAAATAATTTGCTGTTATCACAAAAAGAACTTCTTATTTTCCTAAGAAATCACTGTAATTTATTTTGCGAGCAAATTAAAATAGGATTTTAGTATTCACTTTACAATCGCAAAGTTATGGAAAAAAAACGATTTGTGATTCCTTTTATCTTCAAAAAGGAACACTTTAAAAATTTTTCAAGAATCACAAGAATTTCATTTCTCTTTCTTTTTGCCGTTGTTTTTCATGCAACAGCTATTAATACAGACGCTCAGAATGTTAAAATTGAGATTTATTCGAATGAACTGTCCATTAAACAGTTTATAACGGAAATTGAGCGTCAGACCGATTTCTTAATTCTGTATCGTAATGAAGACGTTGATATGAATCGCGTTGTACGTATTCAGAATAAAACGGGAAATCTGGTATCTATGTTGAACGAAGTTTTTTCCGATACGGATATTCGTTATGAATTTCAGAACAAATACATTGCTCTGGCAAAAAACAGGTCTTCTTCCGAAAGCAATATTGTTTTTCAGCAGCAAACCAAAACGGTTACCGGCACGGTGGTTGACGAAGCCGGCGAACCGCTTATCGGAGCGTCTGTAGGCGTTAAAGGAACGGCCAAAGGCACTATCACCGATGCGGAAGGGAAATTTGCCATTACCCAGGTTTCGTCCGACAATCAGTTAGTGATTAGTTATATAGGGTATATAACGCAGGAAATTAACGTAGGCAATCAGAGCGCATTTACTATCCGGTTGGCGGAAGACCGTCAGATGTTGGAAGAGGTAGTTGTCGTAGGTTATGGGGTACAAAAAAAGGAAACCCTGTCTGGCGCCGTTACGGCTATAAAAGGCGAAGAAATCATTTCCACCAAAACGGAGAATTTTGTCACCAATATTCAGGGAAAAGTAGCCGGCTTATTGATTCGTCAGCAAACCGGCGAACCGGGCGTGTTTGACAATATGATCAGTATTCGCGGTTATGGCAATCCGCTTATCATTATTGACGGCGTTACGCGTAGCGGCAGGGAAGCCGGCGACGCTGTTAAAGAATTGGCGCAATTGAGCGCGGAAGATATTGAAAGCGTCTCTATCCTGAAAGACGCCTCCGCCGCCATTTATGGAATGAATGCCGCCAACGGCGCTATTATCGTAACGACAAAGAAAGGAACTGCGCAGGGAAAAGCGCGGTTCACCTATACGGGATTGTACGGCGTGAAAACGCCGACCGGTATGGAACTGACCATGGACGCATATAATTATATGCAGATGGCCAATGAAATGCAACGGAATGACGGCAAAGGGATGTATGCGGCGTATGATTTTGACCTTCTTGAAAAATACAGGACAAATCAACCCGGCTATCAGGATATCGACTGGATAGACCTGACCATGCACAATTCCGTGTCCCAGCAAAATCATAACCTGTCTGTCAGGGGAGGAACCGACAAGGTGCAGTATTTTGCCAGTGCGGGATTTACGTCGGATGAAGGACTTTTAAGCAGCGATATCATGTATTACAAACGCTATAATTTCCGTTCCAATGTAACGGCCGCCCTGACGAAAGATTTGAAGATGAACATCGGCTTTTCGGGCCGCCAGGATAAGCGACAAAGTAAACGGGATGATTTCTGGGCTGTATATAAAGCGCTTATGACCAGCGAACGCGGTAAAAACTGGCATACGATGGATAATGACGAACATTATACGCTAATAGCTCCCGAAGGCAAAAACCTGATGGCGTTTATCGATCCGGATGTAGACGGGTATCGCCGCTGGGAAACGCTCAACGGGCAAGCGCAAGTTGAATTGACGTATACGGTTCCTTTTGTAAAAGGTTTGACGCTTTCGGCCTTGACGGATTACAACATCCGTCAAATCAACGAATCGTACCTTTCGAGAAGCTACGAGTTATACGACTATTTTTCCGATCTCTACCAGGCCACTTACGGCACAGATTCTTATTATAACCAAATCGACCTTTATGAAAAAGCCTATCTCCGCCTGATGGCTACTTACAATAAACGCGTCGGTTCGCATTCATTTAATGTTATGGGCGCGATGGAAGGTTCCAATGAGCGGGCGGATCGACTGAGAGGGCAGCGCTTGTATAGCGACTTGTATACGCATGACATCCTGAACCAGGGTACCGCTACTACGGCAACCAACCTGGGCTTTCGTGAATTTGGCCGGCTGGCCGCCTATTTCGGACGTTTGAATTATGATTATGCCAATAAATATTTAGTGGAACTGGTGGGGCGATACGACGGCTCGTTCCGGTATGCGCCGGAAAAACGATGGGTGTTTTTCCCTTCGGCAAGTATAGGATGGCGTTTGTCGGAAGAAAAATTTGTGAAAAATCTGCTGCCTTTCCTGGAGAACCTGAAGATTAGGGCTTCGTATGGCGAAAGCGGTCGCGACGCGGGAGACGCTTTTCAATACATACCGGGATATACAAGCAATGCGGCCAGGGGGTATATTTTTGATGCAGGCACGTTAACTACGGGCATGTATCCTCCTGGCGTCGTTAATAATTTGCTGTCGTGGGTAACTACCCGAATATCCAATATCGGTATTGATTTCGATTTGCCGGGCGGAAAATTCGGAGGTTCTTTTGACCTGTTCAAACGTAAAAACACAGGTATTTTAGCTACCCGTATCACGACGGTGCCCAATTTCTTCGGCGCTTCATTTCCGCAGGAGAATATCAACTCGGATATGAATGTCGGAATGGAACTGAATCTGACGCATCAGGGAAAAATAGGAAACGATTTTACGTATAGTGTAACGGCGAATGCAACGTATGCGCGTCAAAAACGGTTGCATACGGAAAGAGCGGCCTTCACAAGCCAGTGGGACAGATGGCAAAACGGAAACGAAGATCGTTACACGGGACGTTCCTTGATTTTTAACTACGACGGGCAATATACGTCGTTGGAACAATTTGAAACGGGACCTTTGCATGGAGGGACATTGGGAAATTCAAAAATGTTGCCGGGCGAATTTCGTATTATAGACACAAATGGAGACGGCGTGATTAATAATAACGACAGGGTTTTCGACAATTGGACATTTGGCGACGAAGGATACACTTCCGGCACAAGCAATAGCACGGGGGCCGTTAATCCGCCTTTGCAGTATGGTCTTACCTTTATGGGTACGTATAAATCATTCAGTTTGAATTTGCTTTTCCAGGGAGCTGCGTTATATTCCGTCAATTTTGCCTCGAATGATATTTGGGGTTACGGACGATATCCTACTTTGCACGAAAAATACTATGATCGCTGGCATACAAACAGCATAGAAGCCGATCCTTACGATCCGGCTACTGCCTGGATTCCCGGTAAATTCGCTCCCTTGCGTCCCTGGGTAAATCCGCGGCCGGGGGTTACAAGCGATAACGTGATCAGTTTGTTCCGTCCGATGGGTAACTATCTGCGTTTGAAGAATATTGAGCTTGGTTATTCCCTGCCTTCTTCCATCCTTAAAAAATGGAATATATCGGATGTAAAGCTCTTTGTGAAAACCACTAATATTTTTACAATCACGAATAAAGAATTGAAAAAAATCGACCCTGAAAAACAGGAAAAGGATTATAATGCGAATTTGACGTATCCGATTATGAAAGCCGTGAATTTCGGGTTAAGTATTAACTTTTAACAGCAAAAAGTATGAAAAAGAATATATTGAAAAGTAAAGCATGGATCGTTTTTACGGCTTTTTTGTTGACGTTGCATGCAGGATGTACGCAATACCTCGAAGTGGAGCCGTTAACGAAAGTAAGCGGAGATCAACTGTTAACCAGCGAAAAAGGTATACTTACGCTTTTGGCGGAATTATATAATGCCATGCCTGTGGAAGATTTCAATTATCATCCGGGCGTTGGCACTGCTACCGATGCACAGGGATATGGCGGCTTTTATATTCGCGGTATAGGGCAGGGCGCTCATTTTGCTACGACCGATATGTATACCGGCGACGCCATTCGCTCGGACGGAAGCGACCCCATAGGACAGCCGGATAACAATTATTTTGAATATGCTTACGCGCGCCTTCGCGACTTGAATTTGTTTCTGACAGGTATTGAAAAAGCCCGAGACGAGCAGGTTCTTACCGAAGCTACATTTACTCGCTTGCAAGGCGAAGCTTATTTTATACGGGCTTACCTTTACTTTGGCCTGACAAAAAGCTACGGAGGCGTTCCCATCCTGGAAAAGCCGCTGGACAACGATTATACGCCGGGCACGGAGAGCGCGGCTTTGTATATTCCCCGCAGTACGGAAAAGGATACGTGGGATTTTATTTTGGGCGATTGCGACAAAGCAATAGCCAGTCTTCCGGAAACGCTTGCAGATGGTAAATATCGCGCCGGTAAATGGGCTGCATACGCCTTGAAATCGAGGGTTGCTTTGTATGCCGCTTCGGTTGCAAAATTCTGGAACAGCGCTCCCTTAATCGGCGAAGCTGCCACGTTAGGATATGTGGGCGTTTCTTCTTCCGAAGCAAATCGGTATTATTTGGAATGTATCAACGCTTGCAAGGCGATTATTGATAATTCGGGATATACCTTGTATATGCCCAATCCGGCAAACAGGGAAGAGGCGGCGGCCAATTATCAAAACTTGTTTTTAACGGCCAATAATGAAATTATTTTCGGAAAAGCTTTTTTAGACGGATCGCTTGTCAGTAATCAGGGACATAGTTACGACGCCTTCTATAGCCCGGCGCAAAACCATCCCGGATTTCTCCGTCACGGACGTTTCAGCGTGACCCTGGATATCGTCGACGTATACGAAGATTATACCGATAACGGAAGCGGCGCCAGCGCAAAAATAATAACCCGCGAGGATGGCAACGAGGATTTTTACTATGCAAATCCGAATAATATCCAACTGACGGTTCCGTTCAAAAAATACGATGATCTGTACGAACCCTTTGCCGGGAAGGACGTGCGTCTGCTTAGCAGCGTAATCGTTCCGGGAGCGATGTATAAAGATGTGAAAATTATTATGCAGGGCGGCCTTGTCCGCAAAAACGGAGATGTTGTGGCTTACGCCGTCGGCAGTGAAGAAGGGCTTGACGGAAAAATGTATTACACCTATGGCGCCGCCAGTCCGGCCGGTTATTCGGGCTTCGATAATTTAGGCGGAGGGATGGAAAACTCGAATTTTTCCTGTACCGGATTTTCTATCCGGAAATACCTGGCCGAGAATAAAAATGTGGTAGTTACCGGAAGTACGGCCGTGTCTACTACAACGTGGATTGATTTCCGCCTGGCCGAAATCTACCTGAATTATGCCGAAGCGGCCGTAGAAAGCGGACAGGGCGACGCTACGCTGGCCGGAAGCTATATAAATCAATTACGGAAAAGAGCCGGCCATACCGACGAGATTCCGCTAACGGTTCAAACCGTTATGAAAGAGCGAAGGGTAGAATTGGCTTTTGAAGGCAGGAGATACGACGATATGCTTCGCCGGCGCGAATACCACACCTTTTTCAACGTAGGCAGGCGACATGCGCTGGTTCCTTTGGTTGATCTTCGCGAAGGAACGCCCAAATACATTTTTGTTCGCGTCAATCAGTTTCATGACGAACAAGCGGGCGGGCGGCAATTCAATCCGATAAACTACTATAAGGCTATTCCAAGTACGGAAACCAATCGTTTGACGCAAAATCCGGGACATTAATCTTTTAAAACTTTATACGATGAAAGTACATAGCATATTTTTTCTATTAACGTCTCTTTTATTCTTATCGGGATGCGACATGTTTAAAATAGACAATTACGATGCTCCGAACGCTTCTTTAAAAGGTGGAATAAAAGACGCCGAAACAGGAGCTTTGGTTGAAACGGATATTCAAAACGGATCGGCTATTCGCGTTTACGAATTAGGTTGGCCCGAAGGCGTTCAAACGTGGGTGGTGAAACAGAATGGAGAATTTCAGAACGATATGGTTTTTGCGGCTCATTATAAAGTGGTATTTATGGACTGTAATTTCTATCCGTTTACGATTGAAGACCTCGATATTAAGAAAGGAAGTAATACGTATGATTTTGAGGTTGTCCCGTACATTCGGGCGAGGGATGTGTCGATTACAAGACAGGGCGATCAAGTGGTGGCTACGTTTAAGCTTCAGGCGGGAAAACCTGAAGTAAAGCTTGGAGCTGTTCGTCTGTTCGCTTTTTCGGATATGTATGTGGGCGAACAGGTGAAGTATAATATTTCGGATCCTTCGTGTTATAAAACGTTCAGCCCCGCCGAAACGATTGACGCCAATACGACGTATACGTTAAGCATCGATATTCCAAGTAATACCAACGAATTTTTTAAATACAAGAAAAATTATTATTTCCGGATTGGCGCTTTGGCAAGCGTATCGGACGTAGGTACGATACGGTATAATTACGCTCCATTGGTGGTTATATCTTTGTGATAAAATGACGAGACGTATCAAAATCCCCCTGATTTTGATACGTCTTTTTTTCAGTTGATACTTCTTATTAAAAAAAGTTACTATGAAATACGTATTTATTCTATTGTTTTCTATTTTATCGTTGTCCGCAATATTCGGGCAGTCTGCGTACGAAGCCCGTCAAGAACGGACGGAATGGTTTCGCGAAGCCCGGTTTGGCATGTTTATCCACTGGGGTATTTATGCCGTTCCTGCACGGGGCGAATGGGTGAAAAACCGCGAGAATATATCGACCGAAAACTACCGGCAATATTTCGATGCCTTTAACCCGGTTGATTACAATCCCGCAGAATGGGCGAAACTTGCCAAAAAGGCCGGGATGAAGTATGCTGTAATTACCGCTAAGCACCACGATGGTTTTTGTTTGTTTGACAGCAAATATACCGATTATAAAGCAATCCAAACGCCTGCACGCCGCGACTTGATCCGGGAATTTGTAGATGCATTCCGGGCTGAAGGCTTACGGATTGGATTTTATTATTCGTTATTAGACTGGTATCAGCCCAATTTTGAAAGAAAGGACGAAAAATTCGACGAGTATATCGACTACATGCATAAACAGGTAGAAGAATTGGTGACGAATTATGGTAAAATTGATATTTTATGGTTTGATTACTCTTACGGCGAATACCGGGGGGAAAAATGGAAAGCTACCAAGCTGGTTGAAATGGTGAAGAAACACCAGCCTCACGTGATTATAGATAATAGACTTGGCGGAAATATGATGGCGGATGCGCCCGAAATATACGCGGGAGATTTTGGCGGGCCTGAGCAAATTACGCCTCCGGCCGTTATAAAAGACGGTTCGGAACGTCCCGTACCATGGGAATTATGTTTGACGCTGAATAATTCGTGGGGGTATAACAAAAATGATTTTAATTATAAAACGGCTCGCAACTTGATTTACACGCTTATCAATTGCGTCAGTAAAAACGGAAATTTACTGCTCAACGTAGGCCCGGACGCGAAGGGTAAGATTCCCGAAAAATCGGTCGAAATACTGGAAGAAGTAGGCGAATGGATGGATGCAAACCAGGAGGCTATATACGGCTGCGGCCCGGCTGGATTAGAGAAACCCGAATGGGGATGGTATACGCAAAAGGGCGACGTGGTATATGCCCATGTTACGAATTTCAACATCGGGCAGGTTTGCCTGAGAGGGATGAACGGGCGGGTGAAAAGCGCCACGTTACTTGCCGACGGAACGGAAATAAGGATGGGAGAGATTTCAAACGTAAATACGAATGGCCCGTATGTGGGGAAAAACGATCTTTTTCTTACTTCGTTACTACCCCGGACGGGTACGCCTCCGCCGGAGAACGCTTCTTCCATCAAAGTTGCCAAACTGATATTACAAAAATAAACTTTAATAAACGTAAATATGAAACAGCTAACTTATTATGTATGTATCCTGTTTGTCCTGTCGTTATGCGGGTGTAATCCGGGATTGAAAATAAACGGCGCGGCCAACTATCAGATTGTTATTCCCTCCAACGCCGATACGATTGAAACAAGAGCTTCGCAGCAGCTTCAGCGTTATTTGTTTGAAATGTCCGGAACGAAACTTCCGATTGTTGAAGAAGCAAAATATACAGGGAAGAACGCAATCTATCTTGGACAAACGGCGTATGCCAAGGCGCTTGATCTGAAACTGGCTCCATTAAAAGACGACGGATATATTTATAAATCGGTTGGAAACAATTTTGTTATAGCCGGGGGTGAAAAGAAAGGGACGCTTTACGGGGTTTATGACTTGCTGGAAACATTCGGTTTCAGAAAATATACCTCTGCCGCCATGCTTGTTCCTCACAAGAAGGCGGTATCCTTACCCCCTGATACGGAGTTTATTCCTTCCATCGTTTATCGCACGACGTCTTACAGCGATACGCGCGACAGGGAGTATGCCGAGTGGCATAAGCTGTCGTCGCGAAGCGAGTGGGGGTTGTTTGTTCATACGTTCGACAGGCTGGTTCCTCCCAGCGAATACATGGGTACGCATCCGGAGTATTATTCCCTCAGGAACGGACAGCGTATGCCCACCCAGTTGTGTTTGTCGAATCCGGACGTGCTTAGGATATGTATCGAAAACCTTGAAAAGGAGATAGCGCAAAAGCCGGAATTAAAATATTGGTCGGTGAGCCAAAATGATAACGATAAGTATTGTTTATGCGACAAATGCCTGGCGCTGAACGAGACGTTCGGAGGAGACGCCCGCAGGAGCAGCGGGTCGATGATTTATTTTGTCAACCGGGTGGCAAAGGCTTTTCCCGACAAGATGATTTCTACCCTGGCTTATTGGTATACACGGACTGCGCCCGACCATATTATACCCGAACCGAATGTAAATATTATGCTCTGTAACATTGAGAGCAAGCGCAACAGGCCTGTTTTTGAAACGGATACCGCCTTTTCGCGCGATTTGAGGAATTGGGGAAAACTGGCGCAGGATATCTTGATTTGGGATTATAATATTCAATTCAGCAATTTGGTCAGTCCGTTTCCAAACCTGCATACCATCGGGCCGAACCTCGATTTCTTTACCGATAACCGGGTTAACTCCTTCTTTATGCAGTCTAACAGCCAGACAGGAGGGGAGATGGCCGAACTGAGGGCGTATCTTATCAGCAAGCTTCTTTGGAATCCGAAGGCGGATGCTGATGCGATAATAGACGATTTTGTTACGGGGTATTTTGGCGCTGCGGGGCCGTTTATCCGCCAGTATATCGACGTTATGCGCGAAGCCTTGCTCGAAAGCGGATTTCGCCTGGATATTTTCGGCAGTCCCGAAGCGGCAAGGGAAAGTTACCTGTCGGCTCGACTGATGGACAGGTATAATCAACTGTTCGACCAGGCGGAAAAGGCGGTTGAACAGGATACCGCCTGTCTGCAACGTGTAAGGATTGCCCGTTTGCCCGTTAGCTATGCGCAAATTCAAATCAGCCGGACGGAAGTTGATACGCCGCGAAGTTTGTTTCAGTCCGACGCCAATCAAAAGATTACGTTTAATCCCGAAATCGTGTCGTTGTTAAATCAGTTTGTCGAAGTTGCAAAAAAACAGGGCGTGAACCGCTTGCGTGAACGCAGTATATCGCCCGACGACTATATGGCTTCTTATCAGCGGATATTTAAAAAGGTAGAAGATACCAGGGAGGCGCTTTCGCTGAATAAAACGGTTATACCGGCGGTTGAACCGAGCGCGAGGTATAAAGGCGCCGGATCGCTGACAGACGGTATATTCGGGTCGTATGAAGACTGGCGCGACGTAAGGTTTGACAACTGGGTTGCCTACGAAAACAGCCATATCGATTTTGTTCTCGACCTGGGCGAAGTGAAACCCGTCAAGTACCTCAATATGGATTTCTTCGACGCAAAAGATACCTGGTATACCATGGCGTTGCCGCGCTATGTAACCTATTCGTTTTCGGCGGATGGTAAAACCTATTCGGACGAAATAAAAGTGGTTAATCCGGTAGATCCGATGGAGCCCGAAGTAGATTCCATGCCAAGGGTTATTTATGTGCAGTCTTTTGAGGCGAATACGGACAGACGCGCGCGCTATATTAACGTACATGCGGAGAGTATATTGAAAAATCCGGTTTGGCATGTCAATGCAGGGGGCGCCGCCGTGATGTTTTGCGATGAAATTGTAGTAAAATAAAACCGGGCGGAGATGACGATATGTTCAAGAATTAAAGTGGCATGTATAATGCCGGTTTTTCTTTGTATAAACGCTTTGGTAGCCGCTCAAACGGCGGATGGCTTTTTATACAGAGGCGACGCCGGCGTTGAGGAAAACATAGTCCGCGCCGACTTTCAGTTTAACGGCTATACCAATTACTGGCACGACCTTTACCGGCAGTGGATTTATTACGGGAATCTTTACAAGATAGCCGTTCCGGATATAGCGCGCAGCATTATGCAGAGCAAGGTAGACGTGGCCGAAGATTTGGGGCTTCCGGGATTATCCTTGCAGGAGGGTTTTTTTAGCGACTGGCTGGACGCCGGCTGCCGGTTGCTGGAAGAACCTTCTCTGCGGCAGGTGGAAGAGGCGCTGGCCAAGAGCGATCTGTTGATAACCGTCGATCCCAATTCGGAAACGGGCCGGAGGCTTACAAGGGATATTCCCACCCTTCATGCAACGGCCAGGGAGGCGCTGAAAAGCCATCAGTACGGGGCGGAAGGTTTGGTAGAAATAAGCGCCTTTACGCTGGAAAGGGACAACCGGAAGCTTTTTGTGATTGCGTCGGCCCATCGAGATAGTCGCAACAAGTTAGTCGGGCTGATCGATACCACCAAAGAAATACTGGCGGAGTACGATCTTCATAAAGGCTGGTTTGGCGCTAAAACGCTGGAAAAAAGCGTTACCTGCACGCCCGGCCACTACCTGGACGTGATGGGCAAAGGGATGGACGAAGGGAACGACTGGTTTGTTTTTGACGGGTATATGGACTTTCTGGCGCAGAAAGAAATAGACGGATGGGTTGGGCAGGTTAACCTTCCGGTGGTAGCCGATGTGGGAACGCCGCCCGTTTATGGGTGCGGGAATTACGACGGTTTGCAGGTGCAGGGCAATTATTCCAGGGAGGAATGGATAGCGTACGCGCACGAGCGGGGAGGGTATGCGTTCAGGCAGGTGGCGGATACGCCGGCGCTGGTAGAGCATCTTCCGTACGACGGATATATAGCGTACGACGCCGCGAGGACGCTTCCGTCGCCGGCAGGATTCGACGGTAATAAGGAGCAGCTTGATAACGAAGACGTCCCTTTTGTCTGCCCTACGCTCGACCTGCACGACGACGCCATACCGGCGATGGTTCTTTTTGTCAAAAAGCATGAGCCTTTGACAAAAAAGAATCTGTGGGACGCTATTATGAACCGGCGCGAAGTGGCTGTACTGGACGGCGGGAAAATGATGGGCCCCGACCGGTACAGGCAGGCCATGGGGCTGTTGCTGCTCGACCGCGTTTTTCCCGAAGAATACTTTGCCGGCCGGATCAGGATAAATGCGTTTGTAGAAGGGTATACGCTCCAGGTGGTTTTAACCAATACGTATCCGCAGGCGGTCGACGGCAAGCTGGAACTGACGCTTCCTCCGGAGCTGGAAATGATGGAAGAGGCGTCGCTGCCGGTGCATCTGGACGCTCATGGCGTGAAAAAGATGCAGTTCAGTCTGCGCCCGCTTGCTTCGGCCATGGGGAAGGTCAATCCGGTTGCCTTGCATTTCAGTTGGGGCGATCGGCGGAAAAGTACGGTTACGGCGCTTCGTTTGCCGCGTTTTATTTCCGTTCACCAGTTGTTGTACGGACATGCGCCGGAGGTTGTTTACCCGGTTACGGTGCATAATTTTTCGGATCGATCGTCATTCCCCGTAAACGTAGAGGTTTTGAGTATGGAAAATCCCGCAAGAACCGTATACAAAAGTTCGAGCCTGTGTACGGCGTCAACCGGCGCTTTCCAGGATTTATCTTTCAACCTGCACGTTCCGCCGGGTCATTATACCGTAAAAGTAACCGCTTTGGGCCTGGAAAACAGCAGCCGGCTGGGCGTGGGAACGGCCGGCGGGGGCGTTTCTGTTTTGTCTGAAGTAGACCTGAACGCCGACGGCGTGAACGAATACCGGATGGAAAACGACAGCGTGCAGATTACCTTGCTGGCAACAGGCGCGCGCGTGATAGAGTATATCGTCAGGTCGAGAAACGATAACGTGCTGTTTAAGCTGTGGCCCGAAAAAGCCGGCGACGATAAACGCGCCTACAGAAAGCGGGGGTATTATCCCTTTGGCGGATTTGAAGATTTCCTGGGGCAGGCCAGCCTGGAGACGCATCAAATCTATCAGGCGGAAATGGTTAAAAGCAAAGGCGATTATGTGCAGTTGAAGATGACGGCGGATTATTTTGGCAATAAAATCGAGAAAATATTTACGCTGTATGGAAATTCGCCGCTGCTGGAAGTGAGGTTTGCGCTTACGTTTAAAAATCCGGAGGCGAATGTAATCGGGCCGCAACCGATACTTGAACTGGGGAAAAGGCATTGGACGGAGGATGTTTTTATCGTACCCGAAAAAGACGGTATCCGGCAATTTGTGATGGAGCCGGAACGTACCTACGGCCGGGTTTTGTATCTGAAAGAGGGATGGAATGCAGGGTATGATACGGAGGAAGACGTTTCTTTTACAGGCGCTTTCCCTGTGACCGAACCTTTGTTTCTGCACCTGTGGATGAATCATCCGCGAAACAGGGACGCGCATTATTACTATGCCGAATTGCAGCCGTGGACGCCCGTTTATCAAAAAAGTACCATGTATTTTTCTTACTATATGTGGGGGATGGGCGGTCACTGGCAGAAGGGAGTAGACGAACTCCGAAATCGTAATTTAATATCTACACGCTAATTGATATGAAACTTGACATTTTATCTAAAACAGGACTAACGCTTTTGTTTATAATAGCCTCTTCGCTGGTTATCGGAGCGCAAAAGCTGAAAGAAACGAGCGCCTTGCAGGCGTCGGGAATTGAACTCGGATTTCCATATCCCGAAATTCCGTACTATCATTTCAAGGCAGATATAGAACTGCCCCAATCTTCCATGATGGAGGTAGAAGTTACGGTAGACGGAAAAGTCCTCCGGGCGGTAGATATCCGCAGGGGAAGGGCAGACAGGAATCATCCTCCCCAAACCGAACGTTCTTCTTCGGGCTACGGACTGTCGCAGGATGGCGCAAGCTATACGAATTTTACGGTAGTAGGCTGGGTGAAGTGGCAACCCGGACAGGAATATGACGTCCGCGTAGCCGTACGCATGAAAAAAGAGGTGCAGGCTACCCGCAACGACGTAATTATAAGCGGTAGCTGGAAAGTGAAAGCGCCCGCCCAGGCCGCTACTTTCAACTCCGACTGGAAGAATTACAAATCTGTCGTGCTGAGCGAAACGGCGGGGATCGACCGCCAAAACGAACCCGTGGAAGTCTTGCTCGCTTTTTATCCCGACGAAGCCGAATCCATAGCCCGCGACGTGCGCGTGGTATCGGTAGACCCCGAAACGCACGAGGTTAAAGAGACGCTTTCTCAGGTGTACGACGTGCAGGAATACCTGAAGGAAGACGATATGGGGCCGGACAAAAACGGAAATCCCACGCGCAGCGTGCCGCTCTGGTTGCCCACCGTTACGGCGCGGGTTTCGTTTCTGGCCAGCGTGCCGGCAAAAACAAGCCGCGTGTTTCTGATTTATTATAACAATCCGAAGGCCCTTGTCGAGCCTTGCTATTCGGATCTGCAGGTACAGGGAGACGCGCCGGGACTTCAGATATCAAACAGCCTCTATTCCGTATCCCTGCACAACGGGTCGGGGCATCTGGATCAGTTGGCGCTGAAAAGCCGGCCGGATGTACCTCTTTTCCACCGCATGGAAACAAACGGCGCGGTGCACTGGAATCCCGATATTTATGTGCCGCCTTCGGCCTGGACGCACTCGGCCGACTGGAAGGCGCCTAAGGGCATGCATATCCTGACGGGGCCTGTCGTCGCCAAAACGGAATTTTGGGATAACCTCCGCGGCGTGCCTCAGGTAGACGTTTCCGTAAGGTATGAATTTTATCCGGGCGTGCCTTATTTTATCAGTTCCACCTGCATGCGGATTAATGAAACGGTGCAGGCGCTGGCGCTCCGGAATGCGGAAATGGTTTTCAAACGCGAACTTATCACGCATGCCGCCTGGTACGACGCCTTGCGCGATACCATTATCGTTTACGATGTAAATAGCGTGCCCGATCTAACCGACTTGAAGATGGAGGCCGACGTTCCATGGATTGTGCTTTTCAACCGCCCAAACGGGATTGCTTTTGCCGGCATACAGTTGGGGTACGACAACAGCGGCATAGAATCGGCTCCCCGAACGCTCAATCCTTACTTTTATGTTACCACAGGTCCCTGGGTTTACTGGGCGCGCGCCTTGGCCCATCCATTCCTGTCGGCCAACATGCAGCAGGTAGTTCCCGTGCCGAAAGGAAATATCTTTTCCGAGAAATGGGCTTTCATGATCTATCATATCGATACGGAATCCAATCCCTTCGGCCCGGTTCTTTCCTGGAGAAAACAACTCATGCAACCGCTGCGGATTCATCTGGTGGAAGAGGTAGACGACCGCGTTTCCAAATCCTTGCAGGAAGTATTTATGGATAACGGCAAAAGCGGCTGGGAAGACAGGCAAACAAAGAAAAAATAGGCTGTATTTGTTTCCGGCGTCGTTTAGTTAGAGCCTTTTCCCCGGAAGTTTGGGGGAGAAGTTCGGGAATCCCCGACGGGACGCCGGAAGTTTGGGCGGGAAGTTCGGGAACTCCGGCAGCCTGCCGAAAGTTTCGGGGAGAAGTTCGGGGATTCCCGAAAACCTGCCGGAAGTTTCGGGGAGAAGTTCGGGGATTCCGAAAGCCTGCGGGAAGTTTGGGGGAGAAGTTCGGGGATTCCCGAAAGCCTGCGGGAAGTTTGGGGAGGAGTTCGGGGATTCCCGAAAGCCTGCGGGAAGTTTGGGGGCGAAGTTCGGAAACCCCGAAAGTCGGCGGGAAGTTTGGGGGAGAGGATCGGGAATCCCCGACGCGACGCCGGTATTTTTTTCGTAACCCGACGGCATTGGATTTTAATCTGTTACATTTGCAGAATAAGAATAAAGCATAAACCTGAATAAACAAGTATCGTATGAAGACAAAATTAATAGCGCTCGCCTGCTTTTTATGCACGCTTGCAGCCGCACGGGATAATACCGGATTACCTTACAAAAATCCCGGATTGCCGATAGAGACGCGGGTGGACGACCTGCTGTCGCGAATGACGCTCGAAGAAAAATTCTGGCAGGTATACATGACGCCGGGCGACCTGAACATCATCGGCCGGGATAAACTGAAACAGGGTATATTCGGACTTCAGGTGCATACGTACAGTAACGACGCCGGCGTGGAGCGGCAAATACTTAATTACGAACCGGGACTTACCGCGCAGGCTACCGCTGAACATATAAATGATATTCAAAAGTTTTTTGTGGAAGAAACCCGGCTGGGTATCCCCATCATTCCGTTCGACGAGGCTTTGCATGGGTTAATCCGCAGAGGCTCTACCATTTTCCCGCAGGCCATCGCCCTGGCCGCAACCTTCGACACTACGCTGATGCGCCAGGTGGCGTCTGCCATTTCAAGCGAATGTAAATCAAGGGGTATCCGCCAGATTCTCTCTCCCGTAGTAAACCTGGCTACCGATCCGCGATGGGGGCGCGTAGAAGAAACCTATGGCGAAGACCCGTATCTTTCGGCTTGCATGGGCGTCGCTTTTGTGAGCAGTTTTGAACAGATGGGCGTAATTACCACGCCCAAGCATTTTGTCGTCAACCATGGAGACGGCGGGCGAGACAGTCATCCGGCGCATTTCTCCAATCGTTTCATGGAAGAAACGTATTACGTGCCTTTTAAAGCTTGCTTTACCAGAGGAAAATCGCATGCCGTCATGACGGCCTACAACACCTTCGACGGCGTACCCTGTTCGGCCAGTTCTTTTTTGCTGAAAGATAAGTTGATCGACGAATGGGGATTTGATGGCGTAGCCGTTTCCGACGCCAACGCCGTAGATATCATGTATTACCTTCATCATACCGTAGCTGATTTTGAAGAAGCGGGCGCCGCGGCGCTCAACAACGGTCTGCATGTGATATTTCAGGCTACTTACGATATGCACAAGCCTTATCTGGAGGCGTGCCGGAAAGGGCTTGTGGCGCCCGAAAACCTGGACGCTGCCGTCCGCCGCGTATTGCGCGAAAAGTTCCGGCTGGGATTGTTCGAAAATCCATACGTAGAACCTGGAGAGGCTTCCCGCCTGAGCGCTTCTCCGGCTCATCGCGAGCTAAACCTCCAAGCGGCGCAGAAGTCTATCGTTCTCCTTAAAAATGAAGGAAACGCGCTGCCTCTGTCCCGGAATCTGAAGCAAATTGCCGTGCTCGGACAGGATGCGGCGCAAGCTCGGCTGGGGGGGTACAGCGGGCCGGGCGTCGAACGGATCAGCATCTTGAAAGGAATCGAAAAAGAAGCCGGCAATGAAACGCGCGTGCTTTATGCCGAAGGTTGCAGGAGAAACGCGCCTTTATATGTTACAATTCCTGATTCTTGCCTCTCTGCCGGTGGGGAAAAGGGACTGAAAGGCGAATATTTTAATAATATCCGGTGGGAGGGCGAACCTCTGATGACCAGGTACGACAGGAATATGCGCATGCAGTGGACGCTAAACTCGCCCAGTCCGAAACTGTTTGCTTTCGACTGGTATTCGGTCAGGTGGACCGGACAGTTGAAAGCGCCTGCCTCGGGAACTTTTGAAATTGGCGTAGAGGGTAACGATGGATATGCGCTTTATATCGATAATAAAAAAATAGTAGAGCGCCCGACAAAAACAACTTATACGCAACAAACCGTTCCCTTTGCATTTGAAAAAGACAAACTGTATGATATCCGTTTGGAGTTTTACGAAAACTGCCGCAACGGGCGTGTTCGCTTGCTGTGGAATGTGGGCGTGGAAAGCGAAGACGATACGATGCGTCGAGCCGTAGAAACGGCCCGGAGCAGCGACGTAGCCATCGTCGTAGCCGGTATTGAGGAAGCGGAATTTCGCGACCGCGCTTTTCTTTCATTACCCGGAAGGCAGGAAGAACTTATCAATCGCGTCGCTCAAACCGGCGTGCCCACAGTGGTTGTCCTGGTGGGTGGGAGCGCCATAACGATGGACGCCTGGATAGAACGCATTCCTTCTGTCCTGGATGTATGGTATCCGGGCGATGTGGGTGGTTTGGCCGTAGCCGGCGTATTGTTTGGCGCTTGTAATCCGGGCGGTAAACTGCCGCTCACTTTCCCCCGGCAAGAGGGACAGTTGCCCTTGAACTACAATCATAAACCAACCGGACGGGGCGACGAATACCTGGATTTAAGCGGCGAACCGCTGTTCCCTTTTGGACATGGACTGAGTTACGCGCAGTTTGCTTATTCGGATTTGGTATTCTCCTCGCCTGTTATCTCGCCCGACGAAAATATCCGGGTTTCCTGCAAAGTAACCAATACGGGAAAGGTAGCTGGAGACGAAGTCGTGCAGCTATACCTTCATGATTTGCTGGCGTCTACCCTCAGCCGCCCTATCAACGAACTGAAGGGTTTTAAACGTATTTCTCTCAATCCCGGAGAAACAAAAGAAGTCCAGTTCCAACTTACGCCGGAAGACCTCTCTTGCCTCGACGTAAACATGGAGCGGATGGTAGAACCGGGAGACTTCAGGGTTATGCTGGGCAGCTCGTCGAAGGATATCCGTTTAAAAGGAATTTTTAATGTGAAACAGCCGGTATCCGGCGCTCCTGCGCAGGCGCAAATTGAACTGGTAAAAAATGGAAAAGCGCTTTCGCGTATTTTAATAGACCGATCGGATACGATGGATGTAAAAACTGCAGAATTACTGCAAGATTTTGTCCGGCGGATAACCGGCGCTGAATTGGAAATTCTTCCGGCAGAGAGCGACAGAAGGAAAGGCGACGTCTTGATCGGACGTTTTCAGCTCCCCGTAAAAGACCTCGAGGCCGGAGATATCAAAGAGGATGGTTTTGCCCTGATAACAACCGATTATCTCCGTATTATTCAGGGAGCGACGGGAAGGGGGAGCATATATGGGGTAGTCGCCCTGCTGGACGATTATTTCGGCGTCCATTGTTTGGCCGAAAACGTATATACCATTCACAAAAATAAGGATATGTGCGTGCCGGCCGGCATAAAGCGCGTCGACAATCCTGCGTTTCGTTACCGCCAGGTTGCCGTCGGCAGCCAGCGAGACCCTGTCTACAAACTGTGGCATCGCCTGGAATCTCCCGGCGAAGTCTTTGTCCAGAATCTGTGGGTACACACCTTCAACCGCTTGCTTCCCGCTTCGCAATACGGAGAATCTCATCCCGAATATTATGCGTATATCAACGGGCGTCGACGGCCGGGCGACGCCAGCCAGTGGTGTCTCGCAAATCCCCAAGTGTTTGAAATTGTTGCTTCGCGGATAGACTCCCTGTTCAAAGCCCATCCGGACAGACGGATGATTTCCGTAAGCCAGAACGATAGCCAGACGCATTGCTTTTGCGACGCATGTCAAGCGATTGACGAATACGAAGGTAGTCCGTCGGGAACAATCATTCGCTTTGTCAATAAATTGGCCGAACGTTTTCCCGACAAAGAATTTTCTACCCTGGCTTACCTGTATTCCGTACCTCCGCCCCGCCATACCAAACCCTTGCCAAACGTCAATATCATGCTTTGCGATATTGATTGTCACCGCGAAGTTCCTCTGACGGAAAATGCTTCGGGACAAAAATTTGTGAAGGATATGGAAGGATGGGCGGCTATCTCGGATAATATTTTTGTATGGGACTATGGCATTAACTTTGACAACTACATTTCGCCTTTCCCTAACCTGCATGTCTTGCAGCCAAACATGCAGTTGTTCCTGCGGAACAAGGCTACGATGCACTTTTCGCAGATAAACAGCGTAAAGGGCGGCGATTTTTCAGAACTGCGCGCCTATCTTGTCGCCAAGCTTATGTGGAATACATCCGCCGGCGTAGATTCCATCATGCAGACTTTCCTCCAGGAATACTACGGAGAACCGGCCGCTTTCTATCTGTACCAATATATCAAATTGCGCGAAGGGGCGCTCATGGGAAGCGAAAAATCGCTTTGGATATACGATACCCCCGTCACGCATAAGGATGGAATGCTGAACAAAATCATGATAAAGCGTTATAAAGAATTGTTTGACAAGGCAGAACAGGCGGTTGCTCATAATCAAACCTTCTTAAACAGAGTGCGCGAAGCTCGCCTGCCCGTTATGTATGCCGAGTTGGAGATTGCCCGTACCGAACCGGTCAAAAACAAAGCAGAACTCAGCGAGTTGCTGCAACTGTTCAACGATCGCGCGGATGAATATCATGTAGTAACGCTGAACGAACGGAGAAATACGGTAAAAGAATATGCCGAGTTATACATCCGGCGTAATTTATCCGATACGCGCGTAAGTTTGGCTCGAGACTGTCCGGTTACTTATCTTTTGCCGGCGGATTCGCCCTATGACAGGATTGCCGGCAAAGCCTTGACCGACGGATTATATGGCGGCGCTACTTTTAATGAAAGCTGGGTAGGATGGGCAGGCAAAGATGCGGAATTTATAATAGACTTGAAGGAAACAAAAGAAGTGCAGCGCGTAGAGGCTGATTTTTTGCATAAATTAGGGTCGTGGATTTTATTGCCGGAGAGCATAACCTGTTCGGTTTCTGCAGATAACGACGCGTATCAACTGATGGGACATACAAACGTTGCCGAAGACCGGGACGTGGAGGTAAAATATGTGCCGGTAGCCGTCTCGGCCGATAAGAAGCTGAAAGCGCGTTACATAAAGATAAAGATAGAAACAATCGGCCTTTGTCCGCCCTGGCATTATGGCGTGGGAAACCCTGCCTGGTTCTTTGTAGACGAAATAAATGTGTATTAGAAACAAACGGTAAAAAAATAGCTTCCAAATCACCCGATTTGGAAGCTATACTCTTGATTTATCCCCTTTATTACCACTTCAATGATGGAGCGAAAGACGGGACTCGAACCCGCGACCCTAACCTTGGCAAGGTTATGCTCTACCAACTGAGCTACTTTCGCATTACGGCTACAAAGGTATAGAACTTTTTTATTTATGCAAATAATTGACGGGAAAATTAATTTCTAACGGTAATTCTGTCGCCATTTACCGATACATGGTATGATTTCAGATAATATCCTTCCTGCAGGCTTGGGCCGCTTACCGGATTGCCTATGCCGTTCAGCAATTCGTATTTGCTCCCGCATTTGGGACAGATGGCGTATATATGGTCTTTGTCTACCGTTATAACGGTGGTTCGGCTTGCTTCATGGGGGCAGGAGGCGTCGAACGCATAATAAGAGGTGGTAGCCGTATTATTTAACCCATGGTATACCAGTACGCCTCCATAACCTGTTTTTTCAAGGGCTTGATTGATATTTTGAGGGGTAAAAACCGTATATGCCTGAATGGGTACTAAATTTTTATCTTCAAAACGCAGGTCTAACTCCAGGTATACGGGGAAATCGGGAATAGTAGACACATACGTTTTATCGCATGAGCTAAACAGGATGGATAACAGAAAAACAAGACGATACGTATATTTCATTTGTCTACCAGTTTATTTTCGGCTTCATTTACCTTATCAAACGGGAAACCATCCAGAATGGTTTGCATCAGGGCGGCGATACGGTCGTTACATAAATTTCCGGCGCTTCCTTCGTGGGTATGGCGCACCGTTTTGTCGGGGACGAACGTTCCCGCTTCGATAGCGAGTCCTACTTTTTTGTAGGCGTCGCGAAAGGGCATTCCGGAGGAGGTTACCAGGCGGTTTACTTCTTCTACGCTGAACAGGAAGGCGTATTTGTCGTCTTCTATAATCTGCTCGTTTACAATCATCTCCTGCATCATGCGGGTGATCATGCGGAGGCAATCCATCAGTTCGTCAAACGATGGGAGGAAAATTTCTTTTATAATTTGCAGGTCGCGGAAGTAGCCTGAGGGGAGATTGTTGGATATGAGCGTAATTTGCTGAGGGAGGCCTTGTATTTTGTTGCATTTGGCCCGCGCGAGTTCAAACACGTCGGGATTTTTTTTATGAGGCATGATACTTGAGCCGGTAGTAAACGAGTCGGGCAGTTTAATGAAGCCAAAGTTCTGGCTGCTGAATAAACAGGCGTCGCAGGCCAGCTTGGAGAGCGTTGCAGCCATTCCGGCCAGGGCAAAAGAGGCGGTACGTTCCATTTTGCCGCGTCCCATTTGCGCATACACTGCGTTGTAGTTCATGGAATCGAAGCCCAGCAAGTCGGTCGTCATCTGCCGGTTGAGCGGAAACGAAGAACCGTAGCCGGCGGCCGATCCCAGCGGATTGCGGTTACATATTTTATAGGCGGCCTGCATAAGAAGCATATCGTCGGTCAAACTTTCGGCATACGCGCCAAACCACAGGCCAAAGGAAGAAGGCATGGCGATTTGCAGATGCGTATAGCCAGGCAACAAACTGTTTTTATGACGTTCGCTCCGTTCTTGCAAGACAGTGAATAATCCGGACGCCAGGCGAACAATCTCCTGTATTTTGGCGCGGGTAAAAAGTTTGAGGTCTAACAGCGCCTGATCGTTGCGCGAGCGCCCGCTGTGAATCTTCTTTCCGGCGTCGCCCAGTTTGCGGGTGAGCATTAATTCCACCTGCGAATGCACGTCTTCTACATGCTCTTCAATCAGCAGTTCCCCCCTGTCGGCCAGGCGGTAAATTTCTTTTAATTCGGGCAGCAAAGCGTTTAGCTCCTGTTTGGAAAGAAGTCCGACGCTCTCCAGCATGATGACGTGCGCTATCGAGCCGAGAACGTCGTATGTAGCCAGGTATCGGTCTATTTCGCGATCCCGGCCGATGGTAAAAGTTTCTACGGCGCGATCGACGGGCGTATTTTTTTCCCAAAGTTTCTCAGGCATACATTTAATAAGGTAATGCGGCGAGAATGGTAGATATGTTACCCAAAGCGTCCTGCATCGGTTTTGATATCAGCGGTTTGACAAAGGGGCTGAGGTCGGCGTGGACGGTAAGCTTCATGCAGGTTTTATTTTCAGACGCCTGCGCGAGCTGTATCCACATCAGGAGCGGGACAGGCGATTCGGCGGCGACAATCTTGATAGATTTGTTGGGTTCGCGCTCTACAATCTCAAATCTTATCTGTCCCAGCGGATCTACCGAAAAACTGCACGAATCTTTGTCGTAGGTAAGGTTTTTCATTTGTTTGCGCGGGATACGCTCTTTAATTCTGTCGATATTTGACAAGTTCGACAAGGTATCAAAGATACGGTCGTCGCTGTAAGGAATCGTTTTAACGTCGCTGACGAATTCGGTCATTTTTATCATGATTTATTGTTCATTATTCGGTTTCCAGTTGGCCGGGTCTTTGCGCCACTCCTGCAACGTAGCTATTTCGGCCGGGTCGATGTAATGCGTGCGCACCGCCTCTTCGATCACGGCGTCGTACTGGCTCAGCGTAGTCAATTCCACTTTGGCCTGTTTAAAATGTTTGGCGGCTATGGGAAATCCGTGCGTAAAGATAGCCACCATCCCGATTACTTCGCATCCGAAATTGCGGATAGCTTCTACGGCTTTCAGGCTGCTCCCGCCGGTGGAAACAAGGTCTTCCAGGATAACTACTTTAGAGCCAGGCTTGAGTTCGCCTTCTATCAGATTTTCGAGGCCATGATCCTTTGGCGTGGCGCGAATGTACACAAACGGAAGGCCCAATAAGTCGGCTACCAGCGCGCCCTGCGCGATAGCTCCGGTAGCTACGCCGGCAATGGCGTCGGCCTGTTCGTATTTTTCGCTGATAACGCGTGCCAGCTCTATTTTTATAAAACTGCGGATGGCCGGATACGAAAGAGTCTTCCTGTTGTCGCAATAAATGGGAGACTTCCAGCCGGAAGCCCACGTGAACGGATTGGTAGGCTGCAACTTTACGGCCTTGATTTTTAATAATTTCTCTGCCACTAATCTTTCTAACGCTTTCATTTTTTTCCTAACGTTTTTATCCGGTGCAAAAATAGCGAATCGGAACGGAAAACCAAGTATTAATTTTCTATTAAATACAATTTAAGATACAATCTGTTTTTTTGATATATTTTATATACCGGTTTTTGGCGGCGCCAGTATTTATATTAAGTGGAAATGAATAAGAGACGCCCGGAAACGGCTATACGCCGGCAATATCCTGTGCAAGATTCAGATAGAATGTATGATTCGGAAGGAAAGGAAACAAAGAAAATGAAAATTTATATCAAAAAACGGTCAGGATGTTTAGGAAGTTTGGAACTTTCGCGTATCTTTATGCCGTTAATTTAATCTGCAAACTTATTTTTGTTAAACTAAATATTTGTTGTTATGAAGCTTTTATATCCCCACGAGCATGTAGTATGTAAAAATTACGTATCGGACTTTCATATCGGATTTAATTATAAGGAAGTAAGTCAGGGCGAAATTTGGCGTCCGGAGGATACTTATTTCAATCATCTTATTTTTTTCCTTGACGGAGAAGCTATGATGTCTTGCAACGAATTTAAAAACCATTATTGCAAGGGGGGAGAAGTGGTTTTTATTGTGCAGGGCGCCGACGCGACGGCCGAAGCGATTACCGGCCTGAAATATGTAATACTAAGCTTTGACAACCAGTTTACGCTGTGCGACCAGTTGGCTTTGGAGGCGTTGCTGGCTTTTGAACGGAAACCGGCCGTTTTTAACAAAATAGACATCCGTCCGCCGCTTCAGTCGGTTATAGACAGCGTAATCTTTTATCTGGGGCATAAAATACAGTGCAGACATCTGCATGCCATGAAGCAAAAAGAAATGTTTCTGGTTTTCCGGGCGTTTTATACAAAAGAAGAAATGGCGCGTTTCCTTTCGCCCATACTGGGAGGGAATATGGACTTCAAGGCCTTTGTGCTGCAGCATTACCAAAGCGTGAAAAACGTAGAAGAGCTGGCCAATATGAGTAAAATGTCGGTACGGTCGTTTAACCGCAAATTCAACCAGTTTTTCGGCGATTCGCCCTATAGCTGGATGCTCAAGCAAAAATCCCGCCAGATTAAAATAAAATTAAGCAGCGACAGAGTAACGTTTGGCGCTATCATCAAGGAATATGGGTTTAGCTCGCCGGCGCACTTCACCACCTACTGTAAAAAGCAATTCGGGCAATGTCCGTCTAAATTGCGAAAAGAATTGATAGCCGCCGCCTATTAGCCGTCCAGTTTCCGCACTTCCCCCGCCTCCAGCAGGTAGCGCGAACGGCTTTCGGGGCAGATAGCCATTCCCGCTTCGTTAAAATGAAGCCGGAGGCCGAATTCGCTCACCCAACCGGTTTGGCGGGCGGGATTCCCCGTCATCAGCGCGTAAGGAGGCACGTGGCGGGTAATTACCGCGCCGGCGCCTATCAGCGCGTACCGTCCTATCACGTTTCCGCACAGAACAGTGGCGTTTGCGCCGATGGTAGCGCCTTGCCGCACCAGCGTTTCCCGGTACAGATGATTCCGGGGGACGGCGCTGCGGGGATTGGTTATATTGGTAAAAACGCAGCTCGGGCCCAGAAACACATCGTCCTCGCACGTCACGCCGCTGTATATCGACACATTATTTTGCACCTTCACATTGTTTCCCAGAACAACTCCGGGCGAAACCACCACATTCTGTCCGATGCGGCACGCCCTTCCCACGCGGCAGCCGGCCATCAGGTGAGAGAAGTGCCATATCTGCGTATCGTCTCCTATCGTGCAGCCGGGGTCTATAATCGCTGTTTCGTGCGCCTGATACGTTGCCATGGAAGGATTATTTGTAAAGAAGAAAGATGGTAGGCTTCTTGTGCAGGTCGGGCTTCCGGGTAGACCAGTCTCTGATGGTGCGCGTACGGATAAACTCGTTGCGGGTAGTTATTTCGGAAGCGATGCACAGTTTGGTGGCAGGCATGCAGACGCGAAGCAGTTCGTCCAGCAATTTATTGTTGCGGTAAGGCGTCTCGATAAACAACTGCGTTTGGTGTTCGGTATAAACCCGGCCTTCCGCTTTTTTGAGTTCGCACGCCCGGTCTTGCGCATCTATCGGCAGGTATCCGTTAAAGGCAAACGATTGCCCGTTGAAACCCGACGCCATCAGCGACAAAAGGATAGAAGAAGGCCCCACCAGCGGGATGACGGAATAATTCTTCCGTTGCGCTATCGCCACCAGGATGGTGCCGGGGTCTGCCACGGCGGGGCAGCCCGCCTCGGAAAGAATGGCCATAGATTCGCCCCGCTCCAGCGGCGTAAGATACGTAAGCACGTCGGGCAGCGGCGTATGATCGTTTAATTCGTAAAAAAACAGCTCGTCCACCTTGATGGAAGGCTCCGTTTTTTTAAGGAAACGCCTGGCCGTTCGCACATTCTCTACGATGAAGTGTTTGAGTTGCAGAATTACCTCCCGGTTGTAATCGGGAAGAACGCTGCGAATTTCCGTGTCGCCCAGCGTTACGGGAATCAGAAAAAGGGAAGCTCTCATACGAATTGTTTTTTACAAAAGTAGTATTTTTGTCCGAATAAAAAAGAACCGGATGATTCTTCCTGCCGACTTTCTTTTGCGCATGCAAATTTTAACAGGCGCCGCCTGCGCATCCTTTCACGCCGCCTTGCAGTCTCCTCCGCCGGTAAGCGTCCGCCTCAACCCCGCCAAAGGGCCGGCCGATCCGGGTGAAGAATCCGTAAGCTGGTGTAGCTGTGGATATTACCTGAAGGAACGTCCGTCGTTTACCTTCGACCCCCTTTTCCACGCCGGGGCGTATTATGTGCAGGAAGCGTCGTCTATGTTTCTGGAGCAAGCCATCCGCGCCCATGTGAGCGGGCCGGTAAAATGTTTAGACCTTTGCGCCGCGCCGGGCGGGAAGTCTACCCACCTGCAGGCCCTGCTTCCGGCCGGAAGTTTGCTGGTTAGCAACGAGATACTGAAAAGCAGGGCTGCCGTTTTGCAGGAAAACCTTATCAAGTGGGGAAACCCCGGCGCCCTGGTTACCAGCAATCATCCGGCGGAAATGAGCCGCCTGCCGCATTTCTTCGACGTGGTGGTGGCCGATCTGCCCTGTTCGGGCGAGGGAATGTTCCGAAAAGACCCCTCCAGCGCGGCGCAATGGAGCGCAAACAACGTGGCGGGCTGCGCGCTGAGGCAAAGACGCATCCTGCACGACTGTTGGGACGCCTTAAAGCCGGGAGGACTGTTAATATATTGTACCTGTACATATAATATAGAAGAAAACGAAGACAACCTCCAGTACATCATCCAAACCCTGGGCGGAGAAGCCCTGCCCGTGCCGGTGCGGGACGAATGGAAAATTACCGGCGCGCTAAAATACAACCATCCCGCCTACCGCTTTTTTCCGCATCTAACCCGGGGCGAGGGCTTTTTTCTGGCGGTAATACAGAAGCAGGAAGGCAGGGCGCTACCCGTCCGCAACGAAAAGGGGCGAAAAAACGGCGACGCCCGGCGCAACCTTTCGCCCGACGTTTCTCACTGGCTCAAGCATCCGTCTGAT
>JAIRYL010000030.1 GCA_031267775.1 Tannerellaceae bacterium | reverse complement strand
GCTTTGGCGGGCGCTTTACTTGTCAGTATTATTACTCTTGCCCTGGATCCGGCGAGTAATATTCAAGATCCCGGGGCGCTACGATTTATTCAAGCCTTGTCGGCAATCGGTACATTTTTTATGCCTGCTATAGTCGTTAGCTTGTTATGCAGCAAAAAACCGTATGATTATCTTTTTATCAAACAATTTCCTGATATAAAGATAGCCTTGCTTACGTTTGTCAGTATGTTTTTGCTATCGCCTGCAATCACATTAACCGGCGTTTTAAATAAAAGTATGAAGTTTCCCCAGTTTCTGGAACGGATAGAAAGGTGGATGCAATTGCTTGAAGAAGAGGCGGAAAGACTCACTACTCTTCTTTTATCCGATACAGGCGTAATCTCTATTCTCCTTAATTTGCTGGTAGTTGCCGTTATAGCGGCTATAACGGAAGAGTTCTTTTTTCGAGGCGTTTTGCAGAGGATTATGGGGAAATGGTTTAAAAACCGCCATGCCGTTATCTGGAGCGTGGCATTTATATTCAGCGCTATCCATTTGCAGTTCTATGGATTGATACCCCGCATGTTATTGGGCGCTTATTTCGGGTATCTTTTATATTGGAGCAAAAATATATGGATTCCGGTACTGGCGCATTTTTGTAATAATGCCGTAGCCGTTATAGGAATGACCGACAGTAACCTGAAGGAAAGCGAATATATATCGGGAGAAATTCAGGAATCGGAGATGTTGCCGTTTGTTGTGATAGCAACCGTAACTTTTATCCTTTTTTGTTTTTGCGCAAACTATTTGCGTAAAAGCTTCCGGCGCGTTTAGAAATTTTTCTTCCTCAACTGGAAGTCTTTCCCCAGATATTTTTCGCGTACGATTTCATTAGCGGCCAGTTCTTCCGCCGTTCCCTGGAACAATACTTTTCCTTCAAACAGCAGATAAGCCCGGTCGGTAATACTCAGTGTTTCGTATACGTTGTGGTCTGTAATCAATATGCCGATGTTTTTATGTTTTAGCTTTGCTACGATTGCCTGAATATCCTGTACGGCAATCGGGTCTACTCCGGCAAAAGGCTCGTCGAGCATAATAAACTTTGGGTCGATAGCCAGGCAACGGGCTATTTCCGCCCGCCGCCGTTCGCCACCCGACAATTGGTCGCCCAAGTTCTTACGTACTTTGATCAAACCAAACTCGGCAATCAGGCTTTCCAGTTTTTCTTTTTTGTAATTATCAGGTTTGTCGGTCATTTCAAGGACAGAACGTATATTATCTTCCACCGTCATCTTCCGAAAGATGGAAGCTTCCTGGGCAAGATAGCCAATTCCTTTACGCGCCCGCCTGTATACGGGAAATTTGGTTATCTCCTCGTCGTTCAAAAATATTTTTCCTTCGTTAGGGGTAACCAATCCTACCGTCATATAAAAGGTAGTTGTTTTTCCTGCGCCATTCGGCCCCAGCAAACCCACTATCTCACCTTGTTCCACATAGATAGAAACATGGTTCACAACTGTACGCGTTCTATATTTTTTCACTAAATCCTCCGTCCGGAGCACCATCTGTTCGTTGGCCATACCAATAGATTTGGTGCAAAGAAACGGAATTATTTCTTTTTCGACAACGGTAGAGCCACAAATCTATCTACGGATCGACCCCGTCGGGAATTACAGAAAAGAGGCTAACACCATAAATATCCTGGCGCTGATACGCAACATTTTAATAATAAAACCAAAAATCATTCAAATTAATAAGATTTATATTCCGATATTTATATCTTTGCAACCATAAGTTTCAGAAATAACTTTCATATGGGATTTTTTAAATTCAAAAAACAGGATTCACAAACATCATCAAATATAAAGAAAGAACTTGTAAATGAAAAGTTTCCAATTGTAGAAACGCCTGATGTGCCTCCTGTAAAAAAGGAAATTTCCAAGCCTTTCGTTTACCCTCCTCCCAGAAGGAAAAAGGAGAAAGAGGATATAGCAGACTTTTTTACTGTAAGTATATACGATATTTTTAAGCATAATCCCGAATCTGTAAGGAAAGGAAGAGGGACTAACGGTTGTCCGGTAGAAATATTTGAATTAAAACTGTCTGAGTTAGAACTGTCTACTTTTTCCAAAGTTGAAATTCTTCGCTATGAAAATAAACAGTACGACTTGGTTTTCATCAGTCGTACAAATGAGATTAGAGATAATTTAAAAAATTTCATCGACTTTTCCTGCAAGGCTTTCGGCCCTGATTTTATGCAGAAAGGCAGTTTTAACGCAAACGACTTACGAGACGCCGCCCTTGGCGTATTTTCGCGCATCTGGTACAACCGCGCGCGTATAGAAAACTCATCCTTTACCATCGCCCTAACGCTATACGCCCTGACTCCGGCGAAATAGAAAGATTGTTAACTTTATTTTTAATCAACATATAAACAGACATGAAATCAGTAAAAGGTAGATTTATTAAGTGGAGTTTTGTTGCCTTATCTGCGATGTTATTGGGTTTATTTTCTTCTTGCGGCGAGGGTAAGCAAAATACATTGACTCCTGAAGAAATTGCAGATGGCTGGCAGTTACTGTTTGACGGAGAAACATTGAACGGCTGGAAAGACTACAATGGCACAACGCTGACCACGCCCTGGCATGCAGTAGACGGCTGTATTCAGGCTAAAGGGGAAGGAAGCGACGGAAGCGGTTATATTGTAACCGATAAAGAGTATGAAAACTTTATTCTATCGTGGGATTTTAAACTTTCCAAAGGCGGAAACAGCGGTATGCTGTATCATGTAGTGGAGCGTCCGCAGTTTGCAGTACCTTATGTTACCGGCCCGGAATTTCAGTTGATTGACGACGAAAATTTTGAGAACCTGGAACCCTGGCAGAAAATGGGAGTGGATTACGCCATGTACTTGCCGGACGAAAGCCGGATGAAGGTAAATCCTTACGGACAGTGGAATACCGCCAAAATTGTTTTTGACAACGGGCATGTAGAACACTGGATAAACGGCGAAAAAATCCTTGCATTTGAAGCGTGGACAGACGATTGGTTTGCCCGAAAAAACAGCGGGAAATGGGCGGACGCGCCCGAATACGGCTTGGCGAACAAAGGCGTGATTTGTTTGCAGGATCACGGGTATCCGGCGTCTTTCCGCAATGTAAAGATTAAAGAACTCCCCCGCCAGACGAAAGAAGTGAACTTGTTTAACGGAACAGACCTGAAAGGCTGGGAAGCGTACGGGACGGAATTATGGTATGTAAAAGACGGATTACTTTTCTGCGAAAGCGGATCCGACAAGAATTACGGTTATCTGGCTACGCGCGCGTATTATGACGACTTTGACTTGACCGTAGAATTTAAACAGGAAGCCAATGGTAATTCGGGCGTGTTTATCCGGTCTTTTATAGAAGAGGGCGTTAAAGTGAATGGATGGCAGGTAGAGGTTGCGCCTCCCGGACATGATACGGGCGGAATTTATGAATCGTACGGGCGCGGCTGGCTTATCCAGATTCCCGATGAAAAAGAATCCATTTTGAAAATGGGCGAATGGAATACGATGCGCATCAGCGTGCAGGGCAACAACGTGAAAACATGGCTGAACGATCAGGAAATGGTAGACTTCAGCGACGATAAGATTGGCGCCGGACAGGGACGTATCGCCCTTCAGATACATGACGGAGGAGGTATTAAAGTGGCCTGGAGAAATTTGAGGCTGACAACGCTTTAAAAACCCACGTCATAAACAAAATAAAAGCGGAATAAGGAGACTTGTTCCGCTTTTGCGTTTTTATTCATTTGAACTTTCGGCTAAGGAGGCGTCTGGAAATAAACCATCCATCTTATTGGAGATGTTTACGTTTGAACAGAGGCTAAGAAATCCAGCGCTATTTGATTAAATGCGGCGGGATTGTCCATGTTGGCCGTATGCCCGGCGGCGGGGATTAGCTGGAATTTGCTTCCGGGCGCGTCTTGATTCCATTGCCGGGCGGCCTTTTTGGCCAAGTCGGCGTCGAGCTCTCCGCAAAGGATCAGGAGGGAATACGTGGAGGATATATTTTTCCGTTTACGAATCACTTTATTCAGGCCTGCCATGCCGACGAATGATTTGCGGATAAAATGCCGGGTCATTTGATAATAAAGCTCTTTGTTTTCGGGCGTATGCACCGCCTGGTCGGCCACAAAACGGCGGAATTTGTCCATCGACGTCAGCGCCAGCCAGAGGCATTTTTTGATGGATTCTTTTTGCGCTTTGTTTATTTCTTCATTTTTACGGTTGATATCGTATCCGCCCGTAGCTATAACAGAGCTTACATAACCGGGATATTTCAGCGCAAAATACTGCGCCAGTAACGCGCCGAGAGAAACCCCTATCAAATGCGCCTTCTTATATTTTTCCAGGTCCATAATTCGCTTCAACTGTTCGGGGGTAGCATCAATCCGGTCTTTTACTGTAAACACATTGGATAGCCCATGCCCCAGCAAATCTATGAATAGCAGGTTATAGCGCGCGGCGAAGGCTTCTTTCTGCCTGTCAAACGAGGTGTGGTCGGCATAAGCTCCGTGCAGAAAGACGACTAATTCGTCAGACGATTCGTTTTTATGAAAAAGATAATGGACGTTTGCCGTTTTGTTTTGTATAATTCTGTGTATCATGAATTAAGTAATAATAATATGTATCCTTTCAGCCGGTAAATTAATTAATCCCTGCAAATATAGACGAAATTGGAAATATATCTGCCATCCTCTTTCTATTATCTTGTTATAAGGAAAAAGAAGCGGTCAACGCGTCGCTTTGCGCCGGATTCTTTCAAACAGGAGGGTTTGCATAATACCCCGCATGGCAAGGTATGCGATAAATGAAAGCCAAAGGCCATTATTTCCATACAGGGGCGTAAGCGTATAATAGATTATAAAAAAGAAGGCAACAGCTACAAACATGGCGTCGCGCATTTGACGCGACGCTGTTATCCCGACAAAGATACCGTCCCAAAGAAAAGCGGCAAATCCGGCAATGGGGAAAAGCAGGGGCCATAACCGGAAATGGGCGGATGCTTCTATAATATGTACCTTATCGGTAAGCAACTGTAAAAGCATATCGGTAAACAAGGCGTAGAGCGCCGTAAAAAGCAGCGTTACCGCTCCGCCCCATAGAAAAAGATACCTGACAAGCCGGATTAGCGCCGGATTATTTTTTGCTCCGTAATATCTTCCGGCCAGCGCTTCGGCCGCGTGAGCAAATCCGTCCATCATATAAGAGAAGAGGATAAACAATTGCATCAACAGGCTGTTGACTGCCAGGACGGTATCGCCCATCTTTGCCGAGGCCGAGGTAAAAAAAACAGTTACCCCCGCCAAAGCCAGGCTGCGCAGGAATATAGCGCCGTTTACCTTAAAGAATGGTTTAAACCCAGACAGGGGCCGGAGAAGCGCCCTTGAAATAAAGGGCTTTGGGCGTCCGTATTTTTTATTCCAGATGAGAAGCGCCAGGCAAAAAGAAAGAAACTGGGCGCAGGCAGAGCCTAAAGCCACGCCCTTTATCTGCATGTTGAAAACGAAAACAAACAGCAGGCTCAACCCTATGTTGATTACATTGGCGGCGATGGAAATAAACAGGGGCGTTTGAGCGTCTTGCATGCCTATATACCAGCCGGTTATGGCATACGTCCCCAGCACAAACGGAGCAGCCCATATATACACATGAAAATAAGCGGCGGTATATGCCTGCGTTTGCGCGCCGGCCTGTATAAAGAAGAAAGCCACGCGCAGAATAACCTGCTGGAACATAATAATAAGCGCCCCGGCGATGAAAGCTACCGATAAGGAACGAAGTAAAACAGATACTGCCTGGGGGCGGTTGCCGGCGCCGAAAGCTTGCGCCGTAAATCCGCTTGTACCCATGCGAAGAAACGAAAAATTCCAGTAGATAAAGTTGAATATAACAGCGGCCACAGCCATGGCGCCCATACATAATTCCGATTCGAGGCGTCCGGCAATAGCCGTATCCGTCATGCCCAGCAGCGGAACGGTGATATTGGTTATGATATTGGGAATAGCCAGGTTCAGTATTCTTTTAT
>JAIRYL010000007.1 GCA_031267775.1 Tannerellaceae bacterium | reverse complement strand
GAAGCCTTCAAAGCAAAACGTATCGTTCGGCAGTCCTGAAACGACTAATGCCGGCACGAAAGCGGTAGCTCCGGGTAAACATTCCACGTCTATATTTTGTCTGATACATTCGCGAACCAGCATAAAGCCCGGATCGGAAATAGAAGGAGTGCCGGCGTCGGAAACCAAAGCGATTGTTTCTCCTCCCAAAATACGCAGGGCCATTTGTTCAACCGTTTTATGTTCGTTGAATTTATGGTGCGACAACATTTTGTTTTGTATCTCAAAATGTTTTAATAAAAAGCCCGTTGTCCGGGTATCTTCAGCCAGAATTAAATCGGCTTCTTTTAAGATACGGATAGCCCGGAAGGTTATATCTTCCAGATTTCCTATGGGGGTTGGTACAACGAACAGTTTTGCCATAAACGATAGTCGGGTTTTTAGAGGAAGCGTTTTTCCAGCAGTTTGATAAATTCGCCAACGATCGCATCTTCCATGTTCCAGTTTAGTTTTTCATGCAGATAGGCAACCGAATTTTCGTATGTATGTATTATATTAAGGTCCGAAATAATCTTGTTCATTTTAGCTTCGTCTCCGTTAAACAACTCTCTGCGGAAATAGAAACGGTCGTTCAGGCTGAACGCTTTCTTCAGATCCGACAGATTTTGTTTTTCCAGCGCCTCATGTAACGATACAATATGTTTTTCCGTATTACCGGAAGGCTGAACAGGTTGAGCGGGCTGAACGGGTTCGATCGTTTCCGGTGCGGCAGGATGCGGTTTTACCGGCGAACGGGGAATCGAACGGATTAATGCCTGATGCTCTTCCATCTGTTTGCGAAAAGCCTCCACCTGACTTCCTTCCAGCTCGTGCAAATCGTTCAGCGTTTTATGAGCCAGGTCGAATGTCCGGCTGAAAAAAGATACCGGATAAACTTCGGAATCATATATTCCGGTTATTAACTTTTCCAATTCTTTTATATATGATAACAGAGAATCAATGAGTGCTTTATTGTCCATGATTGTAGAAACCTGATAATACAATGCGACAAATATAAACGATAAAATTCATTCGTCATACAATTAGCCGGACAAATCTTTATTTTACAAATGCTTCGGGCAAGTTGACAAGGTAAAGATGTTTGGTTGCACGTGTGATAGCGGTATATAGCCAGCGATAGAAATCCTCGCCCATCATCGTTTCAGTAATGTAACCGATATCAAGAAAAACAGTTTGCCATTGTCCGCCTTGCGCCTTGTGGCAGGTTACGGCATAAGCATATTTTACCTGAACCACATTGTAATAGGGGTCTGCTTTCATCTTTTTCATTTTTTCGGTTTTGGATGGTATATTGGCATAATCTTCCAGAATAGTATAGAATAATTTATCATTCAGTTCTTTGGGCAAGGCCGGCGTATCGGTTTGCAGCGTATCGAGCAGAATTTTAATATCTGCTTCCAGGTCGTAATCCTGAAAACGGACGGTTGCATCCGCAAAGCGAAAACCATATAATTCTTTAGTGTTGCGTATGCGGAGTACCTGTACAATATCGCCATTGGCAATAAAATCCATATCCGGTTGCTTTTCCATCCAATAGTAATTGTTTTTAGCTATCATCAAATAATCGCCGGACGATAATTCTTCTTCACGATATAAAATACGATTCCGAATGCCATTGTTGTAAGCCACCGCCTGTTTATTGGAGCGAACTACCACCATAGTATCTTCAATCCCACAGTTGTCGTAAACGGTAGAGATTGTTTCAATCAGGTCTGTTCCTGCTATTTGCTTGATATCGGCAAAGCCATGTAATAAAAGTTTCGGATATATATCTACCTTGCCGGCGCGAATCCTTTCTCTCAGATGAGTAGCATTTAGCAAAATCCCCGATTCCCGGCTCTGCCTTACTACCTGTTTAAGGGTTAATGCAGTAACCTGTAAATTGTAACCTCCCAGTATTTCGGCGTTTAGCGCAGGGCTTTCCGTCTGCATAACCGGCGGAAGCTGGGCGTCGTCTCCTATCAATAAAAGCCGGCAATTTTCTCCGGAATATACATATCGTATTAAATCGTCCAATAGTCTTCCGGAACCGAACGTAAGCGAGTCCAGCCCTCCATTGGAAATCATAGACGCTTCGTCTACAATAAACAAGGCGTCTTTGTAAAGGTTTTCCGCCGGAAGAAAGCCCGTCGGTTCATTGGAGAAAACTTTCTGGCGATATGTTTTTTTGTGGATAGTAAACGCTTTATGGCCGGCATACTGGGCAAATACTTTGGCCGCGCGTCCTGTGGGAGCAAGCAAAACCGTTTTTTGTTTGAGCTCGGTTAATGTTTTTACCAAGGCGCCGATTAAAGAGGTTTTTCCCGTACCGGCGTATCCTTTCAGTAAAAAGAGAGAATCCGTATCGCGTAATAACAGAAAGCGGGTAAGCGCTTCTAAGGCCGATTGTTGGTTTTCTGTTGGTTCAAAGGGGAAATTATGCAGGATTTGGCGGATCAAATAGCTATTTATCATTTTTGTTTATAATAATTTTTGCGATAAAGATAGCGTATTTAAGATTCTTTCTTAAATTTGCCGAACGAAATAAATTAAAAAAAATACGCACCATGAAAGTTACATTGCAAATTTTGCTAATAGCTACAGTCTTGTTACTGGCTTATATGTGTTATAGAAGCATCCGGACGCCGCTGGAATTCGACGCCGAAAAAGAAAAACGGGAAGACGCCATTATCGCTCGTTTGATAGATATTCGTAAAGCTCAGATTGAGTACAAAAATGTCTATAAAGAACATGCCGGCTCTTTTGATGATTTGGTTAAATTTCTGAATGAAAAAGAATTGCCGTTTCTTATTAAAGAAGGCGTGCTTACGGATGAGCAATTGGAAAAAGGATTGACGGAACAGGAAGCCGTTAAAAAAGGATTAATCAGGCGAGACACGTTTTGGATGCTTGCTAAAGATACATTGTTTGGAAAAGAGTATGCGGCAAATGAAATCCGTTATGTGCCGGGCACGCAACTGCAGTTTGACCTGGATACGGCAACGCTTACTTCGGGTTCAGGTTATTCAATCAAAGTATTTGAAGCTTCTGTGAAATATGATGAATATCTGAGCGATTTAAACAGACAGTTAATGTTGAATCTTGATGATAAGGCCGGGAAACAAGGCAAATTTGCGGGACTGCGCGTTGGTTCGCTGACCGAAATTAACAACAACGCCGGCAACTGGGAGTAATGAAAAGCGCATTATGACGATCAGTATTCCTGATACGTTTATTATTGATAATTCGGAAAAGTATATAATGTCCATCCGACTTTGGCCGGGTGGACTTTCTTTTTCGGCATACAATCCGCACGAAACCAAAAGCTATATTTTCAGGAATATAAATTTTGATAAAAAGATACCTTATGCCGCTTCATTGAAAGAAGTCTTCTTTGCAAACGAATGTCTGGTTTGGACATACAAGCGTACCTATATTCTTTCCGCCATGTCTCATTATACGCTTATACCGGGTAAATTATTCTCGGAAAAACAAAAGAACGAATGGCTGGCATTTAATTTTACCTCGCAGGAGAAGCATACGCTGAGTAATTCAACAGGAAATAAAGATGTGAAAATTGTGTATGATATGGAGGAAGACGTTTATGAGTTTTGTTCCCGGTCGTTAACCAATCCTTTATATGTTAATAATCTAACCCCTCAGCTTATTGTTTTTCAAAAGCAGAGCCAGGCTGAAAAGTTCAGGCACATGTTTGTCGTTATGCATGAAAATGCAGTAGATATAAGTTGTTTTTCGAGAGGAAACCTGCGCTTTGTTAATTCTTTTATTTTTGACCAGCCCGACGATATATTATACTATATATTATATGTATGGCGACAATTGAAGATGGATCAGTTGCATGATCAGCTTTCGTTGACGGGAGACAGTTCTTCATGCAGCAAACTAACGCAGTCTTTGCAACTATATTTGCAATCTATCAAGCAAATAGAAATACCTTCCGAAGCTTATTTGATGGGAGGAGAGATATTACAGGCTCCTATGGATTTAATATTATTGTCGGTATGCGGATTATAAGCGGAAAATACGGGCGGCGCAGATTTGATGTTCCAACATCATTCAAAGCTCGGCCTACTACGGATTTTGCGAAAGAAAATATTTTTAACGTAACAGGGAATCTGCTGGATTGGGAAGGGCTGGATGCGTTAGACCTTTTTGCCGGGACGGGAAGCATTTCTTTTGAATTGTTGTCGCGCGGCTGTCGTAAAGTCGTGGCCGTTGAAAAAGAAAGATTGCATGCTTCTTTTATTTTCAAAATAGCCAGAGAACTGAAAACCGAAGATTTGACGCTGATTCGCGGCGATGCGTTTCGTTATATACAATCGGCTTCTAAAGAGAGTTTTGATTTTATATTTGCCGATCCGCCCTATCAATTGAATGAATTATCCGGAATACCGTCTTTTATACTTGAACGGAAGTTGCTTCGCAAGGGAGGCATTTTTGTAATGGAGCATCCGAAAGAATATGATTTTTCTTCGCTGCCTTATTTTGATCAGCGGCGGGTTTACGGGTCGGTGAATTTCAGCGTTTTTATTAAAGAAGAGGAGAGAAAAGACGCATAAACGATTCGGATATTCGCTGTTTAACAGGGCGGTTTAACCAATGGGAAGGAATCAGCTTCTCGCAACTGTGAATATCGTGCATGAATATCTTTTTCATTTGCAACGCCAATTCTTTTTGATAAACAAAAGCGTTTATTTCAAAATTATGTTCAAAACTGCGAAAGTCCATATTGGCTGAGCCGATGCAAGTTAGTTCGTCGTCGGATACGACTAATTTTGAATGTAAAAAACCGGGTTCATAAAAAAACACATGGGCGCCCGCTTTTACCATATCGTCTATAAAAGAATGCGACGCCATATTTATCATTTTGGTATCGGAATGTTTAGGCAACATCAACCGGACGTCTATCCCGCCTAACGCCGCCGTTTGTAAAGCCTGGTTTAGCCCTTCGGTAGGCAAGAAATAAGGCGTTTGTATGTAAACATATTTTTTGGCGTTAGCAATCATATTTATAATTGCGTGTAACAAGGTGCGCCAGGGGCCGGTAGGGCCGCTGGTGAGGATTTGCATGATATTATCCGCGTCGACAGACGTTGGCGGATAATATACTTTATTGTTTAAAAGTTTCTTGCTCACTACATACCAGTCGATCAGAAAAGCCGATTGAAGGCCGTGCACTCCTTTCCCCACAAACTTAAAATGCGTGTCGCGCCAAGCGCCCAAGGCCGTTCCTTTCGTATACCGGTCGGCTATATTCATTCCGCCCATAAAGCCCACTTTACCGTCAATAACAACAATCTTCCGGTGGTTTCTATAGTTTACTTTACTTGTAAATATCGGGAAGGCAACGCGGAGGAAGGCATACGCTTCAATACCGGCATGCCGCATTTCTTTATAAAAAGCAGGGTGAACATTCCAGCAGCCTACATCGTCGTAAAGAACGCGCACTTCAATCCCTTCTTTGGCTTTTGCTATCAGGATATCTTTAATTCGATTACCTGTTTCATCATTGAGGAATATATAATATTGCAGATGGATATGGTGCGTCGCTTTTCTTAATTCTTCCATCAGGGCGTTAAATTTATCTTGTCCGTTTGTATAAACGGTAATCTCGCTGCCGTATAATAAAGCGCATTGATTGCTGTTTCCTAATAAAACGGACAGGGGTTTGTATTGTTCCGGTACGGCGCAATGGTCGTGATGATGTTTGTTTGCTTGCGGACGCCTCATGATACGTTTGTACGTTCGGCGGGAAATAATGCGTTGTTTGCGGTTGTCCTGGCCAAAGAAAAAATAAAAAATCAGGCCGACGCCGGGCAGCAACAGCAAAACCACTACCCAGGGGATGGTTTTGAGCGGATTTCTATTTTCTGTAATAATAACCAATACCAACTCCAAAATGGTGATACAATAGAGAATAAAGAATATTGTACCAACTACGGCCTGTATCTGAATGGCAATTAACATCGCTTTTTTGCATGTAACATGATGTAAAGATAGGAAAGGGTTTTTGAAAAAACAAACGTATAAGCGCCCGGGCAAACGCATCTGCTTATTGAATTAAGAATGAAGAATTAAGAATGAAGAATGAAAATAAATCGAACGAAAAAAAAACACGGCAATCATTCTACCCATGCAAGAAGCGTCTACTGAATTAAGAATGAAGAATTAAGAATGAAGAATGAAAATAAATCGAACGAAAAAAAGGCTACAACAATCATTCTACCCATGCAAGAAGCGTCTGATACATTTGCAAATTCTCCATGCTCCCTTCTGCTTTCTGCTTTCTGCTTTCTCCCTTTTTAATTTTCAACTTTCAATTTTCAATTTAATTGGGCCGGGCTTTCCGCTGCAATCCCTCGCGCGTCGCGCCCCCTTCGGCGTCGCTCAAAGGCTCGGGCGCCGCCCTTCGCCCTCCGTGCTTGAGGAACGGCGGCCTCTGCTTGAAGAATGCCGACCCCTGCTTGAAGAACGTCGGCCCCTGCTTGAAGAACGGCGGCCTCTGCTTGAAAAACGCTTTCCATCTCTGGCAGGCAGAAAACCGGGACGTCTGTTTTACATCCCGTTTGTTCATGCGAAAAGATCTTTACTTGATTTTTTGCCGGGAATTCGCAAAAAACGAACAAATCGACTCAAAGAATAAAAAAAAATCTTTGAGTCCGGGCGACCAATCTTTGAGTTTTTAAAAAAATCTTTTGAGTCCGGGCGACCAATCTTGGAGACGGGGCGACAAATCTTGGAGAGATTGAAAATATTCTTTGAGTCCGGGCGACAAATCTTTGATTGATGGAAAAAAATCTATGAGTCCGGGCGACAAATCTATGAGTCCGGGCGACCAATCTATGAGAGTATTTGGCGTAAAATCGCTTAAAAACCTCCCGCAGGGAAGCGGCCGAATCAAAAACATACGTATTAATTGGCTCATTATAAGGGATATGATACGTTTCGGGGGAAGGAGGCCGGTTTTGGCAAATACGGCTTTCCGCCATCCTTCAGGCGGGAAACCGGCCGATACAGGTATGATTTATTTACAGACGTCTCCTAAGATTTAAATTCAAGTTTATGTATAAACATACCGTTTACCGGTTTGCCTGTACATGCGGAGGGGGGCGGCGCGACGCGCGAGGGATTGGAGCGGAAAGCCCGACCCAATTAAATTGAGAATTGAGAATTGAGAATTGAGAATTGAAAAAGCAGAATGGAGAATGAAGAATGAAGAATTAGCAAATGGATCAGACGCTTCTTGCATGGGTAGAATGATTGCCGTGCTTTTTTTTTCGTTCGATTTATTTTAATTCTCCATTCTCCATTCTCCATTCTCCATTTAATATGGGCGCCCGGTTTTGTTCGGGACGGAGCGTTGCAAAAAAACGGGGGAAACCTTGCGTTATATAAAGAAAAGGCTACATTTGCATCATTTAAAAGAAATTATCATAGAAAATTATCATAGAAAATGATTGACAGGATACAATCTCTGCTTCGCGAAGTGGAGGAAATGAAAGTAGCGAATGCGGATGAAATAGAAGCGCTGCGAATTAAATATCTTAGTAAAAAAGGCGAAATATCTCAATTGATGAATGATTTCCGCCACGTGGCTGCCGACCGGAAAAAGGAGGTGGGACAGCGCTTGAATCAATTGAAAGAAAGAGCCTTGCAGCGGATTAATGAATTGAGAGATACGTTTACTGATGCGCAAACGATAGACGTTGATATGGATTTGACACGTACGGCTTACCCTGTTCGGTTGGGTACGCGCCACCCTTTGTCAATTGTAAAAAAGGAAATCTGCGACATATTCGGACGTTTGGGCTTTAGCATTGCCGAAGGGCCTGAAGTGGAAGACGACTGGCATGTGTTTTCTTCTTTGAACTTTGCGCAGGATCATCCGGCCCGCGACATGCAAGATACATTTTTCATCCGGCATAATCCCGATATACTGCTTCGTACGCATACGTCTTCCGTTCAAACGCGCGTAATGGAGAAAACGCAGCCGCCTGTCCGCATTATTTGTCCGGGGCGCGTATACCGGCATGAAGCCATTTCGTACCGGGCGCACTGTTTTTTTCATCAGGTAGAAGCTTTGTATGTAGATAAGGACGTTTCTTTTGCCGACCTGAGGCAGGTGTTGCTTTTCTTTGCAAAAGAACTGTTTGGACAGGATACGAAGATACGTTTGCGTCCTTCTTATTTTCCGTTTACAGAACCTTCGGCCGAGATGGATATTTCCTGTAACCTGTGCGGAGGGAAAGGATGTCCGTTCTGCAAGCATACCGGCTGGGTGGAGATACTGGGTTGTGGAATGGTGCATCCCCATGTGCTGGACAATTGCGGCATAGACGGTAAGGTTTATTCCGGTTATGCTTTGGGCATGGGTATCGAACGGATTACTAATTTAAAATATCAGGTAAAAGACTTGCGTATGTTCTCGGAAAACGACGTCCGTTTTTTGAGGCAATTTGAGTCTGCCAATTAAGTATTGAGAACCCGAATCATTTTATCATTTCACCGGGCTTGGCCGCGCCCGGGGAAACACACACACAAGGATTCTTTATAAGAATGCGAAAAGAGGAACGATACAAAGGCGTTATAGGTTGGTTTACAGAAAATGTGCCGGTTGCTGAAACGGAGTTACATTATAAAGATCCATTTCAATTACTTATGGCCGTTATTTTATCGGCTCAATGTACCGACAAACGGGTAAATACAGTAACGCCTCCCTTATTTGAGGCGTTTCCTGCGGCCGAGGTATTGGCCGCCTCTACGCCCGAAGCCGTATACGAATATATTAAAAGCGTTTCTTATCCCAACAATAAAGCGAAGCATCTGGTAGGGATGGCCCGAATGCTTGCGGGCGATTTTAAGGGCATAGTTCCTTCGGATATAAAGGAGTTGCAAAAGTTGCCTGGCGTAGGGCGGAAAACGGCTAATGTGATAGCCTCTGTGGTATACGATAAGCCGGCGATGGCAGTGGATACCCATGTGTTTCGCGTTTCCAACCGGATAGGATTAACCGTCAACAGCAAAACGCCGCTGGAAACGGAGCGGGAACTGGTGAAACATATTCCCGAAGCGATACTGGGCAAAGCGCATCACTGGCTGATTTTGCATGGAAGATATACCTGTATGGCGCGGATTCCCCAATGCGATGCGTGCGGCTTGAAACCCTGGTGCAACTATTTTTGGAAGCAACGATGAAGGCGTATGCAAAAGAAATACTGATCAGCTCGCTTGCTCTGCTGATTCTGTTGGCGGCTGTGTGGGGATATATCCGGTCTACAAAAATACAGCAGTCGAATACCCGGATAGACATATATACTGTCATACCGCCCGATGCAAATGCGCTGGTAGCCGTAAACCGCCCGTCTGTATTTAACAGGATGCTACTGGAAAACCAGGCGCTGTATGACATTTTTGTTTCTCAAATCCCTCCGCTGTTTCTTTCTTTTGTAAGAGAAAGCCGGTTTTTGCAATCGGTTACGTTCTCTTTTCATCCGCAGGGCGTTATCTGTTATGTTCAGGCGGGAGACGAATGGGAGAGCGCCGTTAAAAAAAAGCTGGAAAGTCATTTTAGCGCATATAAACCGGTAAAAACGAAAGCAGACGGGATTGCGTTTTATTATTATCCCGACGCCGGCAGCCGGTTTCTGGGATGTTTTACGCATAAGGGAGTTTGGGTGGGAAGTTACAGTAAAAAGCTGTTGGAAAAAGTAGCCGGACAGCAGGTAAATCCTGCCGTATCTTTTCCCGGCGACATGAAGCGCCTGCGCTATTCTTTTGACGCCAACGCTCCTTTAAACATTATCTTCCCCACAAAAGACCTGAATCTGTACGTATCATCGGCCAGGGGGACGCCCGGATGGCGGATTACAGACAGGTGGCTGGCGGCAGACTTGTTTTTGAGCGAAGGGAATATCTGCTGTTACGGTTTTCTGCCTTACGAACCGGATAAGCCGTTGGCCATGTATCAATCGATGGGCGATACGATTTCGGCCCGTATCAGGAATTTGTACGCTCCCGTCAGGCTCTCTTTTCAGGTTAACCGGGAAGGGGCGTGGGCTTATTATACCGGTTGCGCTCCTGCCGGAAAATAAACCGACCGTTTACAGATGGACGGTTAAACCGTCGTACGACAGGCAGACATGGGGCGGTAATTCTTTTTCCGTTTCGGCATGCAGACCTATTCCATGACTCATGTGTATTAAGTAAGAGGCTTTGGGGCGTATGCGTTTGATATTGTCCAGCGCTTCCTGCAGGCTTTCGTGCGAAGGATGTTCTTTTTTCCGCAGGGCGTCTATAATCAACAAATCCAATCCATATAATTTGGAAAATTCTTCTTCGGGCATTGTTTTCAGGTCTGTTAAATAAGCCATACGGCCGATGCGGTAGCCCAGGATGGGTAAACGGGCGTGCATAAGGCGGACCGGGACGACGGGGAGGCCGGCTGCAACAAAAGGCTCGTTTTGGACGGCATGAAGTTTCAGATCCGGAACGCCCGGATATTTATGCGTGCGGAAAGCGTACGGCATACGTGTTTCGATGGCTTTCGACACATAATCTTCGGCATAAATATCGATTCCTTTTCCTGTGCAAAACGGGCGTAAGTCGTCTAAGCCGCCTGTGTGGTCGTAATGTTCGTGGGAGATTAAAACGGCGTCGAGGCGGTAGACGGCGTGACGTATCATTTGCTGCCGGAAATCCGGCCCGCAATCAAGTAAAATACGTTTGCCTTCCGTTTCCACCAATACGGATGTGCGCAAACGCCGGTCTCGCCGGTCTTTGCTGGCGCATACGTTGCAGGAGCAACCAATTTCGGGAACGCCCGTGGAGGTTCCTGTTCCTAAAAAAGTAATGTTCATCAATCTATGTATTTTACTTCGGGCGTCAGCTCGATATCAAAACGGTCTTTTACGGCAGACCGGATGCTTTCGGCCATCAGCGCTATCTCGCGTCCGCAGGCGTCGCCTAAATTAACAAGCGCCAGCGCATGTTTGTGGTAAACGCCCACCTGTCCGTGATTTTTTCCTTTCAATCCGCATTGTTCAATCAGCCATGCCGCCGGGATTTTAACCTTGTCGCCGCCGGCCGGATAGCATGGAATACCGGGATACTGCGCGGTTAGTTTGTCAAAATGGCGTCTGGTAATAAACGGATTTGTAAAGAAACTGCCGGCATTACCTGTTTGATTGGGATCGGGCAGCTTTTCTTTGCGGATAGCAATAACGGCGTCTCGCACACGGGCCGGCGTCAGTACCGGCCAGCGGGCCAACGTCTCTGCCAGGCGGCCGTATTGAAGCGTATAAACAGGCTTTTTGTTCAGGCGGATAACGATGTGGGTTACGATATACGGATCGTTTTGTTCGTTTTTAAAGAAGCTGTACCGGTATCCGTATTGACATTCGTCTTTTGTAAAGATTCTTTTCCCAAACGAAAGTTGCCCGCAGGCTTCAACCCGTTCAATCACATCTTGAATCTCCACGCCATACGCGCCAATGTTTTGTATAGCCGCCGCTCCAGCCTCTCCGGGTATATGAGAGAGGTTTTCTATGCCGCCCCAGCCCTTTGAAACGGCATAGGCCACCACGTCGTCCCACCGTTCGGCGGCGCCAATCCGCAGCGTTGCCGTCTGTTCGTTTTCTTCCATCAGCCGGATACCTTTTATCCGGGAGTGAAGGATGACGCCCCGGTAATCGTTTATAAACAACAGGTTGCTTCCGCATCCGATATGTAATGAAATACATTCCTGAAAATATTCGTCCCTCAGGATACGTCCCAGCTCCTCCTCGTTGTCGTACTCCATGAACCATCGGGTTTTTACGGGTAAACGGAATGTGTTGTGCGTTAAAAGCGAGTAGTTTTCTTCAATTCGCATGTCTCGTTCAATTAATAGAGAGGCAAAATTACGATTTTAATTCCAAAATGATATGGACAAACCAGGATGTTGTAGCCTCTCTTACTCATCGCAGGGGAATATGATCAGTCGAGCGGGAGGTAGCCAAACTGGACGTCGTCGTTAAAACACATAATAAGGCGGTTGTTATCCCTGTCGTAGCAGAAATCTGAGATATGCAAGCCTGTCTCTAAGGTATGGATATAGTTGCCGTCGAGGTCGAAGACATGAAGTTTGGCAGGCAGGTTTGACTGCATTTTTTCGTTAATGCCGTTTTCCCCAAGATATGAGGTATAAATCCTGTCGGCGCAGAATACCGCCTTGCAGTAGTAATTGTAAGCAGGCTTTACATCTTCGCTCCAGTCGGGGCCGCAGATGTTGCAGATAAAATGGCCATCCAGATTGCAAATGGTCATCAGGTCGTGATTGTGATAATATTCCACATATAAGCCGTGCTCTAAGGAAACGACTACGCTGCTCCGTTTCCTGCCCGTAATCTTGGGATGTTTGTAGGGCATAAGCGTAATTTCGCCTGTAAGCAGATTCATTTTCCCAACAGCCGGTTTAAAGTTGTTTGTTCCGATGGGTTGTATGATCCTGCCAATAACAATGGAGTCATTGACAATTTGATAGTCGTCCGGGAACAGGGTTTCATCCATTGACGTCTTTACTTCCGGCAGATACGAAGAAGAGCCTCCCCATACGCTGTCCAAGTTGTAAGAGAATATCCTGTTTTTGCCATGGTCGGTTACATAAAACCTGCGGTGGGCTTCGTCAACGGCGATATGCCCCATATTGGCTATTTCATTGGGCCCTTGCCCTCTGTCGGCAACGCCGGTTATGTATTCAAAGGTGTTCCGGTCAAACAAAAGGATAAGCTTGTCCAAAGCTTTGTAGTCTTGAATGATCAAATACTCATCCATCAAACAGATTCTATTGAGTGAACTGATAAAAGGGTCTTCGATTACGATTTCCGTTACTTTATCCCTTACATTAATTATATTGTCGCGGCTTCCCTGCCGCTTCTCCGTCTCGGTAGAGACGCTGCAACCGCAGCACAGAAGCGCTAACGGGATACTCCAAAATTTGTTCATGAATGATTTGTTTTTCATATTACATGCGGATTCGTTCGTTTTTTACCTGTTAATGTCAGGTTCAATTTTCTAAATAGTACAAGTTGATTAGTACACAGCAAAGGTATCCCGTGCCGGCATACCTTTAAATCCCACAAACGCGGTATATTTCACCTTTC
>JAIRYL010000176.1 GCA_031267775.1 Tannerellaceae bacterium | reverse complement strand
CCGCTTCCCGTTGTGGCATACGATCAGGACAGGGGATTCCAGTTTGGGGCGTTGTTGAATTTGTATGATTACGGGGACGGTTCGTTTTACCCTCATCCAAGACAGCAATGGTATATAGAGGCTTCGGCGTATACAAAGGGAACGCAGCAGTACTTTTTAACCTACGATACCAAACATTTAATTCCTTCTGTTCGGATGTCTTTGGCTACAACGGTTACGTTTGATAAGGCGATGGACTTTTACGGTTATAATGGTTATCAGGCGAATTATCATCACGACAGCGTAAATTACTGGAGAAAGCAAAAAGACAAGGAAGGCATGCCGTCGGAATACATGAACGCCTTTTATCGTTTGGAACGCTTAGCCGTAACTGCAAAAGCCGATTTTGTCGGCAATATATGGAAGAATAAATTATTTTGGCAAGCGAGTTATTATTTTGGTTGGTATCGTTATCGCCCCATTGATACGACAAAAATTAATAAAGGAAAAAAAGAAGACGAAATATTTACGGGACAGACTTTGTATGAAAAGTACATTGAATGGGGAATCATTCCGGAGAAGGAAAAGGAAGGAGGATTTACGAGTTCCTTACGTTTTGGTTTGATGTATGACACGCGTGATTTTGAAGCGGCTCCTTCTCGCGGAATTTGGGCGGAAGCAAATGTTACGCTTGCCCCGCATTTTCTTGGGACAACGCATTCATATTGTCGTTACATGCTAACATTCCGACATTATGTGCCTCTTGTAAAAGAATATCTTGTATTTGCTTACCGGTTGAATTATCAGGGAAGCATAGGTAATTATCTACCGTATTACGTGTTACCGGTCTTCAGTACGATAGGAAAGGAATTTGATAAAGACGGAATGGGAGGCTATCGTACGATACGCGGATTGATGCGCGACAGACTGCAAGGGTTGGACGTCGGTTTTTTAAATGCAGAATTACGATGGAAGTTTGCGAGATTTCAATTATGGAAACAAAACATTTATTTGGGATTAAACGCTTTTTTCGATGGGGGAATCGTTACGCGGAACTATAACGTTTCTTATCGAGGAGAAGAAAATAGTATCCCTGTCGCAGAATATGAAGAATATAAAAAATACATTAATCCTTCTCTATCAGACGGATTTCATGCGGCGGCAGGAGGAGGGTTTCGTATCGTTATCAACCGAAACTTTATTATTGCCGTAGATTACGCAATGCCTTTTAATCGACAGGATGGCAAGGGAAGTTTGTATGTAAATACGGGTTACTTATTCTAAAGGTAAATTTATATTAAAAAAAATGATACCTTTGACGGCTCAATTATAATCATTAAAAATATTAGATAAGATGAAGAAAACATTGGTAGTAGGAACAGGTTATGTAGGATTGGTTACAGGCGCTTGTTTTTCGGAAATGGGGATTCCTGTTGTTTGTATAGACGTAGATAAAAAGAAAATAGAAAATTTAAAACAGGGGATTCTACCCATCTATGAACCGGGGCTGGACGTGATTGTTGAAAAGAATACGAAGGCGGGACGGTTGGATTTTTCGACTTCGCTTGAAGACAACTTAAAAGATGCTCAAGTAATATTTTCAGCGGTAGGCACTCCTCCCGACGAAGACGGAAGCGCCGATCTTCAGTATGTTCTTGAAGTGGCGCGAACCATCGGACGAACGATGGACGATTACAAATTAATAGTAACCAAGAGTACCGTTCCCGTAGGAACGGCGAGACTGGTACGGAAAACAATACAGGAAGAATTGGATAAACGGGGATTATCTATTTCGTTTGACGTGGCGTCCAATCCTGAATTTTTGAAAGAAGGGGATGCGGTAAATGACTTTATGCGTCCGGATCGGGTTGTTGTTGGAGTAGAATCTTCAAAGGCGGAAGAGATCATGACGCGTTTGTATCGTCCGTTTTTATTAAACAATTTTAGAGTAATATTCATGGATATTACCTCTGCAGAAATGACGAAGTATGCCGCTAATGCCATGTTGGCAACGCGTATCAGTTTCATGAATGACATTGCCAATTTATGCGAAAAGGTAGGCGCGGACGTCAATAAGGTTAGAAAAGGAATTGGTACGGACACGCGTATTGGAACCAAATTTTTGTATGCCGGTTGCGGTTATGGAGGGTCTTGCTTTCCAAAAGACGTAAAAGCGTTGTTGAAAATAGGCGAACAGTATGGTTGTTCTATGCGGGTGATTCAGGCGGTAGAAGAAGTAAACGACGACCAAAAATTTGTTCTTTTCAATAAATTGAAATCATTTTATAAGGGAGACTTAAAGGGAAAGACAATTGCAGTTTGGGGGTTGGCGTTTAAGCCGGAAACGGACGATATGCGGGAAGCGCCTTCTTTGGTCATTATAAATGAATTATTAGCTGCGGGATGTAACATAAAGGCTTATGATCCGGTTGCAATGCAGGAAGCAAAACGCAAATTGGGAGATAAGATAACCTATTCAAAAGATATTTACGAAACGGTACAAGGAGCGGACGCATTGCTGGTCATTACGGAATGGAAAGAGTTTCGCGCGCCTATATGGAATGCGATTAAAAGTTCGATGAAAATGCCTGTCCTTTTTGACGGAAGAAATATCTATGATCCGAACGAACTTCAAAAAGAAGGAATAGCATATTTTGGAATAGGAATTTAAATAAAAGAACATGATAAGAGAGGACGTCTTGGAACTCTGGCAGGAATTATTGTGGATAAACGATGAAATCTTGCTGGAAAAAACAGCGCAAACTTGGGCATTGGCATTAGACAAAAGCGTACTTACGATAGACGATTTACAAACCATTCCTTTTACGTTGCTTTGCGGGGACGATTTACAGGTAAGTTTTATGGAGCATAAACGATGTGTTGTTCACGTGTCATACGAAGCCGGCAAGAAGATGAACAGTTTTTTCACGACAAATTTACCGGTAAACATGGATATTCTTGTTTCGGGCGCTATATTGGCGGATGTTGGAAAGTTATTGGAATATGAGTTAAAGGATGGCAAGGCGGTAACGGGAACTTACGGAAAATACCTGCGTCATCCTTTTTCTGGGGTTTCGTTGGCGGAGCAGTGCGGAGTGCCGGCTGAAGTATGCCATATCATTGCCACTCATGCGGCGGAAGGCGATTTGGTGAAGAGGACTACCGAAGCCTGTATTGTTCACCATGCAGACTTCATGACTTTTCTTCCGTTTAAAGACAGATTGAAACTTTAACGCAATCGAAAAACGTACTTGTCTGCGAAAA
>JAIRYL010000149.1 GCA_031267775.1 Tannerellaceae bacterium | reverse complement strand
GCTACAAAATTGGGATTGCTGTTTCCTACTTTTATAGTATTCCCGTCTCCAACAATAAGAGGGATTCCGTTTTCCCCGTATTTTATAGCGCCATATTCATCCCTGTCGAATGCTTTTCCATATATATCGCCAAAAGATCCGCCTTCCACCAAACGCATGGAATAGCTTGAAGAGAAACCCTCGTCGCCGTATATAAAAGCAGGAAGATCCTTGTGCAATTCTTTTACCAAATTCCGATTCCATGCATAATTAACGGTCGTTTTCCAGACAAAGCCGGGATTTATAAGAGGCGTACCCTCTACGGTGAGTTCCAAACCCCTATTTTGGATATTCCCTGCATTAACGGCATAGTACCTGTGGGTAGCTCCGGCCGACGAGGGAAGCGTAAATAACTGGTTTCGGGTATTTGTTTTATAATACGTAAAATCGATACACAACCTGTTTTGAAATAACCTCCATAGCGTACCGGTTTCGACAGAAGCGCTCATTTCAGGCTTTAAGTCTCCAAACGGAGCAATACTGCTGGGAAGCAAAGCGCCTCCAGCCCCGATATGCGATACGGTAGAACTCATATATAAAGGGATATCATTCCCGACTCTATTCCACGACCCCCTTATTTTTGCATAATTGATCCATTCCGGCATGGAGATTGCCTGACTTACTATCCACGACAAACCGACAGAAGGATAAAAGTATCCTTTCTGTTGACTTTTAGTAAAAGCCAATGTAGAGGCCCAATCATTACGCATACTCAAGTCCAGGTATACGCTTTCTTTATAACCTGTTTGCGCCGTAAAAAAGATAGATTGCAACTGTCGGCGGTCGTCGTCTCGTTCGTCGATAAATGCGCTTGTGGACATATTGATATTGGCAATGGTAAAAACATTGGGATAGTATAAGGATGCGGTTTTTGAATCCAGGCGCAAGGAGCTAACCTTGTTGTCCGAAATACTCAAACCCATTACGATCTGCAAAGAAAAATCGTTCAGATTTTTATTGAATGTAGCCATAATATCCCCATAAAGCAGGGTTTCCTGATAAGCGTAATCGATAAAGCGCCCATTCATACCCGCCAGTCCCGGCGAGGCGCCGGCGTATATTCGCTGTTGAAACTTATCGTCGATATAATCGATGTTTCCGCGTCCTTGCAAAGAGAGCCAGTCCGTTACTTTTACAGAAGCCGTGAACGCCGCTATGGCGCGCGCGCGCGTATCTTTACTTTGCGCGCGATTCGTCAGCCAATACGGATTTTGGTCGTAATCTGTAATTTCGGTAAACCAATTCTGCAAAGGCATATTTCTGTCTTCGTCAAAAACTTCATATTTTTTTTTATACGGCGCTATATCCATCCCTCTCGGAAAGACGTATAAGCCCGACAGCGGATTCATATAAATACCGCCGGACGAGGGTTTATTTTTTACATTCTGGATAATCAGGTTAATATTACCATCCAGCATTAGCCGGTTGTCGAACAGGCCGGCCGTTTCGCGAAAGTTAATATTATGTTTTTTAATATTACTGTGTTCGGTAAGACCTTGCGTTGTAGTATTGGCGTAAGAAAAGTATGTTTGCAGTTTTTCTTTTCCGGATGTTATGGATAACGAATTGTTAACACTTATGCCGGTACGGAAAAAATCATTCAGATTATCATAAGCAGGCATATCGCTGAATCCTCCCCAGCTACCGGTAGAAGATTCGGATCGGCCATAACTGTTTTGAAATTCAGGCAGGTAAGCCACTTCGTCTATCGAGACGTTTGACGAGAACTTGATTTGTTTAGCGCCGGCCTGGCCTTTTTTCGTCGTAATTAATATAACTCCATTTGCCGCCTGAGAGCCATACAAGGCAGAAGCCGACGCGCCTTTTAATATATGGACGCTTTCAATATCATCCTGGTTAAGATTCGATATACCGTCGCCTCCGTCGCGGTTTGCAGCATTGGCTATCCCACCGATAGCCGTATGAGCTTGTTCGTTTGTAGAGTTTAATATCGGTACCCCGTCTATAACGTATAAAGGTTGATTGTTTCCGTTTATGGAACGGCTTCCACGTATAATAACTCTGGCTGAACCGCCTAATCCCGAAGAATTCCGGTTGATAAAAACGCCGGCAGCCTTACCTGATAAGGAACTCATGATATGGTCGTCTTTTACCTGCGTTAATTCTTGGCTATTAAAAGATTGGGTTGCGTAAGTAAGCGACGCTTCTCTTTTTTTGATACCTAAGGCCGTTACAACTACCTCATCCAAACCGCGCGTGTTTTCAATTAATATAATTTCGAGAGTAGATTGCCCTTTACAAACAATGTATTGAGGCAGATACCCTATATAGGATACTTGTATGACGGAATCTTTGGGAACCTTTAACCGAAATTCCCCCAATGCATTTGTCATGGTTCCGGTTATAGTTCCCATCAGTAAAATGTTGGCTTCGATTATCGGTTCGCCCTGTTCATCTCTGACTACGCCGGTTACTTCTTTTATCTGTTGATCAAGAAAAATGATCATTTCTTTTTTGCTTAGAATGATCTGCCTGTTTATAACCGTATAAGCTATATCTGTGTCTTTAAATAAATTATTTAAAATATTGAATATGTTTTCTTCCTGCGTTTGTAAAGAAAGCCGGTATGAAACATCCACCACATTTGCATCATACATAAAAGAAAATGAAGTTCGATCTTCCAATAGTTCCAAC
>JAIRYL010000095.1 GCA_031267775.1 Tannerellaceae bacterium | reverse complement strand
GATATGGCTTCGCCATCAAAAGTTATCAGCGCCCGGTTATGATAGAAACCGGTCGTTCCATCCTCAGCAATAAAAACCAACTCTTTAAGCAATGGCCATACGATGAGGTTCTGCGCCAGCTCGTCGAGTTCTTCCCGATAGAAAACAGTTCCGTCTTCCATCATTCTTTCAAGTATAGCCCGCGAAGATTTGTAATGCTCGTACAGTTCTTTCCCAACATTCCTCAATTCCTGCATATACGGATACTTCCTCAGCCTGTCCGGTATCACAGTCAGCGGTTTGCCCGCCTTCCTGTATGTACGGACAGGCTTTCCTTCATCATCTATTTCTATACAAATATCAACGCCCCGATGCTCCTGCGGCGTAAAATAACAGTCAAGCTCTTTCATCAACTCCGTGTCAATACTCCATCTCAGGCGGGCGGGATCGTTATATCCTGCATTCCGCGCCAGGTTATGCAACGCTATTTCTACCGCTTTCTTCTCGTTTTCATGCCGTTGCGAACCAAAGTTCCTGCTCTCTTTAAGGAATTGCCTAAGATATTGATACCGTTCCAGCAAATCTTTTTTAGAACGTTTGCTCAATGGAATCAGGCAATAACATATCAGTAAATCCCTGTTCCTGTTCTTCTCTATTTCCTCTTTTACCTCTTTCAGCTTCATCTTTCCGCCAACGGCGGCCATATATTTGCCCATCCTTGCATGAGCCGCGCCCGAAGAAATACATTTGGCGGCGTCGTATATTCCTTCCAAGCGTTTATTCCCTGCTTCCTTGTAAATTTTACGAAACCATCCCACGTCAAAAGCCCCGTATTGAAAATCTTCCATGTTTACAGGCGTATAGCGCGCTATCATTGCTTTCTTCTTAGGGTCGCACCACTCGTTAGTATGCGCATGAAAATAATACGCGGCCTCAAGCAGCCCTTTCCAGTTTACATATTCTTCTATAATTCCAGCCCATTGCGGAGCATATATGCCGGCCTCTACCAAACGTTTAGCCGTTATATTCGTTTCTTTCAGCCATTCTTTCAACGTTTCGGCCGTATCGGTTTCGGAAGGATAACTGCAACGAAGCAACTTATTGAAGGCCTCTTTTTTAGTATGGCTCAAATTAGAATAATAATCAGCCCTCCCCAGCGAATCTCTCCCCATCGCTTGAAGGATAGCTGCAAAAGCCGGAGCGCCTTCTATTCTTTCAAGTTTCATGGCCAGCCCGGATACTTCGGTAGCAGGTTCTCCACGCTTTAATTCAATCGTCAGTATGCGGTTGATAACCTTTGCCAGCGTACTTTTCAATTTACTGAAATCAGTACCTCCATACATCGTACATTTATTTTTCGGCTGAAGCGTCAGTTTATCAAACAGAGACGACGCCAAACGTAAAGATTCCTGCGCGTTTGGACGAATCATCAGTTCTTTCACAACCTCCGATTCAGGCAGTATACCCATATCGTAAGCCTTTCCAAAGTCAAAAACAGTCAAGTAGCTTTTAGGAAAGGAAAGGATGGGATTGATAGCCGGAAAACCCGACAGGCTATAATAATTATACCGGATGGTAAAATAATCTGTAAATTCTTTACCGGATATCGGCTCGTTGGACAAATCGGCCATCCAATAGCTTATGCTGTTATGCTGATACATAAAAACAGTCTGTGCTTCCTGCCTGTTATACGATTCGTAAGTAAACGTTTTTTTAGCCCCGCGCTTATTTGTCAAAGGAAAAAAAGAAGCCAGTATGCCTTGAGCAACGCTCCGGCTATAGGCCGCATCCAACCGTATATCAGCCAATAAATGAATAATCTTGCTTACCGAATCATAATGAGGTAATTTCAACAGTCTGCTTATTAATTCATTCAGATTAAAACCATAGAACTTTATGATTTCGGGCATAAATTCCCTGTTCATAAACGGATATACTCCGTAGTCATATCCTGCATATTTAGCGACGGAAAGGATAAAAAGAAGCTGAAGCAAAACGCTGGAATCTTTTATTTCATCCCGGTAAAATCCCTTCCATACGTCGGGCAACGGATAGCCGTTTATATAGCCCGCTATACAGGCCGTATCTTTTACTTCTATAAATATATCGCCCAGCAGACACGTTTTTCCATATTTGTTTTCATACGCATAGCCGGCATGCTTTGTAACAAGCGCGCTCAGCTTTTCAAAAAGGATGAAAGCGCCGGAATACCGCACCGAAAAAATCTTATGAAAAAATGAAAATTCGCTCATCAAAGAAAAGACTTTTTTTAAATCAAAATCTTTATCAGGCTGTAAAACGGGGAGTACAAATTCTTCTTCCGGATTGTATAAACCAAATCCGTTCTCGCTGGTCAACAAACTCGCTTTCGAGAAAATTTCAATATCAAACATTTTATAAGAGATTCAACTGTATGTTTTTCATTGCTATCGGCGTTGCAAAATAACAAAATAAATACAAGTAAACAAATAATACAGCCGCTCATACAGGGCAAACGCAAAAAGGGGCAAACGCAAAAAGGCGAACGCAAAAAAGGGCGACCACAAGGGTCGCCCCTACAATTTGCTAATTCTCCATTCTCCATTTAATTGGGGGGGTTGGGGGTAGAGACGCAATGCATGGCGTCTCTACTTCCTCCTTCCCCCGAAACGGATCATTCCCTTTATAATGAGCTAATTAATATGTATGTTTTTGATTCGGCCGCGTCCATGCGGGAGGTTTTCAGGCGATTTTTCGCCAAATCTACTTAAAGATTTGTCGCCATCCATCAAAGATTTGTCGCCATCCATCCATGGATTTTTTATATTCAATCAAAGGATTTTTTATATCAATCAAAGATTGGTATCCATCAATCAAAGGATTTTTTTTTC
>JAIRYL010000086.1 GCA_031267775.1 Tannerellaceae bacterium | reverse complement strand
GATAGCCGCCGTAAAAAAGCGGCTATTTTCTTTTAATTTACAGGAAAAACAGGGAGACTCCAACAACGCTGATTATTGTGCCGACGGCTTCTTTCAGAGAGACTTTCTGCTTGAAAAGGAGGTATGAAGGAATAAGGATAAGTATGGGAGTTAAGGCCATTAAGGTGGAAGCTATGCCGGCTTCGGTATATTGCACGGCCATTAAGGAGAACGAAACGCCGATGAAAGGGCCAAAGAACGTTCCGCCTATTGAAGTTCCCATAGCTTTGGAGTCGTTAAATGAACGAATTAGCAGTTTCAGTTTTTTCGTTGTTACTATAATGATAAAGAATCCCAAAGCCCCGATAATGGCGCGTATCTGGGTAGAAGCGAACGGCGCTATAAATACGGCGGTTGAATCTTGTAAATCTATTCCCCGCATATAATATCCCATCCCTAATTTGCTGAATACAAGGCCCACGCCTTGCCCTACGCCGGCGCCTATTCCAAAAAGAATACCTTTTAGCGGCAGTTTAAACTCCCACTTTTTCGTTTCATTTGCTCCTCTGCCGATAACAGAAAGACTGATACCGAATAAAGTAACAAACATGCCGAGAATTGCCAGGCCTTTCATCTTTTCGTCTAAAATAAGCATGCCGGCCAATGCTGCCGAAGGAGGCGCCAATGTCATAAATAATTGTCCGAAACGCGAACCAATCAATATATAAGAATTGAAAAGGCAATAATCGCCTATTATATAGCCGATAAATCCTGATATGCCTAACCATAGCCAGGCCTTTCCCCCGGCGTGAAAGGGTATTACTTGCCCGGTAAAGACAAGGAGGGTAATACCCAGCATAATGATCGACAGGGTCAAACGTATGAAATTAAGAGATAAAGACCCCATACGCTTTCCCGCATATTCAAAGAAAAGGGCTGTTATCGTCCACGAAATGGCTACGCCAAGCGAAATAAGTTCACCTGTATACATGGGAGGTCAGAATGGAACATTAGCGTTTGTTTGCGATAAAAAGTCAGGCCCTGCAGAAGCTATAGGCGGCAAGGCCGTATCGTCGCTATTGATAGACGAGGTAAACGTACGCACAGGTATATCTTCGTCTATGTTCATGAATTTGGCAAATTCGCTTTTGAACCGCAGCCGTATGTCGCCCGTAGCGCCGTTACGATGCTTGGCTATGATAATTTCAGCGATGCCGATTAAAGAATTACCCCTGTCGTCTTCCGTTATTTTGTAGTATTCGGGACGATGAATGAAACAAACCATGTCGGCGTCTTGCTCAATAGCGCCCGATTCGCGAAGGTCGGCTAATTGTGGACGTTTTCCTTCCACCCCCTGTCTGTTTTCTACCCCGCGGTTCAACTGCGAAAGCGCTATGATAGGTATATTCAGTTCTTTAGCCAATCCTTTCAGCGAACGGGATATCATACTTACCTCCTGTTCGCGGCTGCCGAAGTTCATACCGCTGGCATTCATAAGCTGTAAATAGTCGATAATAATACACTTAATACCATGCTCGCGAACCAGGCGACGGGCTTTCGTCCTTAGTTCAAAGACCGATAAGCTGGGCGTGTCGTCAATATAAACAGGCGCATCATATAAGTCGGCCAGTTTAAAATCCAATTGCTCCCATTCATAATCTTCCAGGCGGCCGCTTTTAATTTTGTCGGCTATAATCTCGGTAACATTTACAATCAAACGGTTTACTAACTGTACATTACTCATTTCCAACGAAAATAAAGCAACAGGAATATTATGGTGTACAGCCATATTCTTTGCCATAGACAATACAAAAGCCGTCTTACCCATTGCCGGACGGGCGGCGATAATTACCAAATCGGAATTTTGCCATCCGGAAGTTATCTTGTCCAAACCATGAAACCCGGAATGCAGGCCGCTTAACCCTTCTTCCTGTTCGGCCGCTTTTTTAAGCAAATCGATAGCCTCTTTAATAACAGGATTAATCTGCGTTACGTCTTTCTTTACATTCCGTTGGGATATTTCAAAAAGTTTTCCTTCGGCTTCCTGCATTAAATCATCTACGTCTACCGATTCGTCAAACGCTTTTCCCTGGATACCGGCCGTAAAAGAAATCAGTTCGCGCGCCAGATATTTCTGGGCAATGATACGTGCATGATAGTCTATATGAGCGCTACTGGCTACTTTGGTAGTGAGTTGCGAAATATAAAAAGGCCCGCCAACCAAGTCCAGTTCTCCGCGCTTTTTTAATTGTTCGGTAACGGTAAGCATGTCAATAGGCCTTTGGGAAACAGCCAGGTCGACAATTGCCGAATAAATCATTTCGTGAGATTTTTCGTAAAAACACTCAGGTTTAAGTATATCGCCTACTATAAAATAAGCATCTTTCTCCAGCATCAATGCGCCCAAGACAGCTTCTTCCAATTCTTTTGCCTGCGGTTGTAAGCGTCCCATTTCGGGTATCACAACTGGTTTTTGTTTATTTCTTCCCGAATTTCTTGTTCCTTCTGCCATGAATCGATTCTTCTTTGAAACGTCAAATGTAGCATTTTTATTTGGGATTAAACTCTTTTTTTTACCTTTGCGTTACGAAAGTAAATATCGATTATGGACGATAGTATTCCGCGAAAAACAAGAAAAAGTATTAATTAACCCATACCGGAGGCTTTTTATTATCCTCTTGTATATGTATAAAGAAAGGAGGCGATAATGAAGAGTTTTCTTTATTCCGAAACAACAGGTTTTGTAGAAAAAGACCACTGGCTGGCTAATTGCTGGATAAAAATAGAAACGCCCACGCCGGATGATATCCACTATCTTATAAACGAGTTGCAAGTCCCTGAATCTTTCATTTCCGACATAGGAGATACCGATGAACGTCCGCGTATAGAATACGAGGATAACTGGCTACTGACCATTCTCCGTATACCTGTTATCGAAAATAATAAATCTATCCCTTATTCTACTGTGCCAATAGGTATAATGACGAATGGCGATGTAATTGTAACCGTTTGTTATTTTCAAACGGAAGCCATACAGGATTTCATACAATATACCCGTCGAAAGGGTTTGATAGTACATAATAAATATGAGTTGATCATACGTATTATTCATTCGTCGGCAGTATGGTTTCTGAAATACCTGAAGAAAATCAACAACGAAATAACGGAAGCTGAGAGCGCCCTGGCCAAAAGTATCCGTAATGAAGACTTGCTCCGGCTGATGAATTTACAAAAATGCCTGGTTTATTTCAATACGTCTATCCGTGGCAATGAAATCATGTTTGCCAAACTGCAAAATATTTTCCGGGAAGCTATATATCATATCGACAGCGAAATACTTGAAGATGTAGATACCGAACTGAAACAAGCTCATAATACCGTAAATATTTTCAGCGATATCCTTACAGGAACAATGGATGCATTTGCATCGGTTATTTCCAACAATGTCAATACCATCATGAAACGGATGACGTCTATTTCGATTATCCTGATGGTACCTACGCTTATCGCCAGTTTCTATGGAATGAATATAATAAATTATTCGGAAGAATGGTCGCATGGATTTTTTGTTATTGTTACTGCATCGATTGGACTATCTGCGTTAGCATTTTACATTTTCAAAAGGATAAAGTGGTTTTAATCCGGTAAATAATGCGATATCGAATAGGTTTTTATGTACATAACTTATTAACTTTGCCGCAAAATTTGTAAATAATAATAGTAGAATAATAACTTAAAAATCAAATAATAAATGATCAGACATATCGTAATGTTCAAATTAGTTGAGTTTGCCGATTCGGTTGAAAAACAGGCTAAAATGCAAGAAATAAAAACTCGTTTGGAAGCATTAAAAGATAAAATAGAGTTGCTTCATAAAATAGAAGTTGATTTCAATGTAAATCCGGCTGAAGCTTGGGATTTAGTTCTTACTGCAGAAGTGCAATCGCTTAAAGATTTGAGCGATTACGCGAATCATCCCGACCATATAGACGTAACAAAAAATGTAATAGCACCTGCAAAAGCAGACCGGGCTTGTATAGATTACGAGTTTTAAACGATTCCATCATATCGATATAAGAAAATAACAAATGAAAATAATTACATATAATGTAAACGGATTACGGGCTGCTATAAATAAGGGTTTTACGGAATGGCTTGCACAAGAAAATCCCGATGTGCTTTGTATTCAGGAAACAAAATTACAACCCGACCAGTTTCCTGCCGAGCATTTTACCAAATTAGGATATTATGCGTATCTGTTTAGTGCGCAGAAAAAAGGATATAGCGGAGTTGCCATATTTGCCAAACAAAAGCCGGATCATGTAGAGATTGGTATGGGAATCGAAAAGTACGACCAGGAAGGACGATTCCTTCGTGTCGATTATGGAGATATCTCTATTGTAAGCGTTTATCATCCTTCGGGATCAAGCGGCGACGAACGGCAACGTTTTAAAATGGAATGGCTTGACGATTTCCGGAAGTATGTATTGGAATTGCAGAAATCGCATCCTAATTTAATTCTTTGCGGAGATTACAATATCTGTCACGAATCCATCGACATTCACGACCCGGTACGAAATGCTAAAAACAGCGGCTTCCTTCCCGAAGAACGGGAGTGGATGACAGGCTTTTTAAACATGGGTTTTATCGATTCCTTCCGGTATAAAAATCCTGGGAAGCAACAATATACCTGGTGGAGTTACCGTTTCAACGCACGATCCAATAATAAAGGGTGGCGCATTGACTACTGCATGGTAAACGAATCGATGAAATCGCGGATAAGCGACGCATATATAGTAAATGACGCCGAACACTCCGACCATTGTCCGGCCGTACTCGAAATAAACAATAAGTAGGGTTATATTTCCAAGGCCCCCGTTAGTTCCGAAACCGACTTAAAGCCGAATCGATCGCAATATTCGTTTAATCCTTCAATAATTTTTATAGAAACGGCGGGATCGATAAAATTGTATGTTCCCACTTGAATAGCCGTGGCTCCGGCCAGCATAAATTCTACCGCATCTTTCCAGTTGGATATTCCTCCCAAACCGATGACAGGGATTTTCACCGCCTTATAGGTTTGCCATACCATACGAAGAGCGACAGGTTTTATGCATGGACCTGAAAGACCGCCGGTTATTGTAGATAATACCGGCTTTCTTGTTTCGGCGTCGATAGCCATTCCAAGTAAGGTATTTATTAGTGAAACAGCGTCGGCTCCATTACCTTCTACCGCTTTTGCAATCTCCGCAATGTCTGTCACATTGGGCGAAAGTTTTACAATAAGTATCTTTGGATAAACCTTTCTTACGGCGCGCACCACTTCGGCGGCACCGGCACAGGTTACTCCAAATGCCATACCTCCTTTCTTTACGTTAGGGCATGAAATATTCAGTTCGATAGCAGGGATTTGTTCCAGTCCGGCTATTTTTTCGGCACATTCTATATATGATTCAATCGACGATCCGCTTACATTTACAATTATATGTGTCTTATAATCCTTAATTGCCGGATAAATTTTATCTGCAAAATAATCAGCGCCTTTATTTTGAAGCCCAACGGCATTCAACATACCTGCCATAGTCTCCGCCATTCGAGGATAGGGATTTCCTTCGCGAGGTTCGATTGTCGTTCCTTTTACAAATATACCGCCCAGAGAGTTTATATCCATAAAATCAGTATATTCTGTGCCATATCCGAATGTGCCCGAAGCTGTCATAACCGGGTTTTTCAGTTGTATACTACCTATATTTACGTTTAAATCTGCCATGTTAGTTTATCTATATTAAATACGGGGCCTTCCGTACATACGCATACATGTCCGTCTATTGTTTTCTCCACACAACACAAGCAAGCGCCCATGCCGCATGCCATCGTATTTTCAAGGGATACTTCGCAAGCGATCTTATTTGCCGAAGCATACCGGGCTACCGCCTGCATCATAGGTTTGGGGCCGCAAGTATATATTCTATTAAATTGTACGCCGGCCCATACGGAATGATTGGTTACATACCCTTTTTCACCATAAGAGCCATCTTCCGTAGTGGCGTAAACTGTTCCGAATTGTTGAAAATCATCTAATTGCATTAAGTCTTTTTCCGAACGGGCTCCCACTAAAAAGGCAGGCTTAAAACCTTTCTCTTTCAAGCAGGCGCCCAAAAAAAGCAAAGGAGCCGTACCTGCGCCGCCTCCGATAAGTAAAAGGCTTTCTTCGTTACGGTTGGGAACAGTAAAACCGTTTCCTAACGGCAATAAAAGATTCATATAATCTCCTGATTTATAAGTAGCCATAGCGCGAGTGCCATCTCCCACTTTCTGAATGAGCAACCATAGCTCGTTCGATTTTTTATCTATGTAGTTGATAGAGATAGGACGGCGAAGAAAAGTTGTAGGCGAATGATCTACCAGAACTTGTACAAATTGTCCGGGAAGCGCCTCAGGCAATGTTTTGTCCGAAGTTATTTTAAGTAAGCGATAATTTGTGTGAAGATCTTTACTTTCGGTAACCTTCATGTCGAGCATGTACTTCTTCATATATAAGCGTCAGTTTATATGCAAAGATACATGATTAGGCGTGGTTACGATAGAAAAAGCTCAGTCTTTCTTTATTATTTTCTCCGGTATAAATGTTTCAAAGGTATTATCAGAGTAGAAAATCATAATTTTCGAAATATTTTTAGGTTCTGTTTTTTGTATGATAACTTTCTCAGGGATAGCCTGTTTAGTCTCTATTTTAGGTTCTTCAACCCTGATTTCCGGGCGATTTTCGGTAATCTGCGTATTATAGGGCTTGATTCCGGGCGGTTTTCCGGCAGTCTGTGTATTATAAGGCTTAACGGGCGGTTTTTCGGGTATATGCGCGTTATTGGCAAACAAATTTCCTTGCGTCGTTTGGTTTTCTTTTATTATCATGTTTCCTATTCCTGATAATAACCAGTCGGGATTTATATCTGTAAATCGATCGATTATCTTTCTAAACACTCTCATGCTTGGATTGTTCCGGTCTTTCATTATATGAGACACCGTTGAACGTTGTATGCCAACCTCCTCTGCAAATTGAGAGTGAGAAAGTCTTTTATATTTCATAATTTCAATAATTCGTTCTTTCATATTCGCCATAGCATAAATCATTATCAATTAGTACCGCCAAATTGTCATATTTAATAAAGTAAACTGTTTTCAACTGTAAACAGTACAAATATATATAATATATTTTACATATGCAATTTATTCTACAACTATAAAAGTATACGGATTTACATATCTATATATAAATGTAAACACAACAAATGTAAATCATCCGAACGGTGTGAATTTACATGTAAACAATCGCTTTGTATAAAGAAATTAATTTATTGATTTATTAGTATTTAAAACGCCTATTCAGTTGGTTGGATGAACGGAATTTACAAATATCCCCCCTACTCTACCCGTATTCTAATGTATACCTTTATGTATATGATATAATATGCTGGTTTAGATAAATCTATATTGAATAAACGTTATATGCGGAAAACGACAAATGTGAACAATATACATTTATCACCAACCCTGTTTATATCGGTATCTTGTATATAAACGGATGTATATGTAAACTATATTTTAGTTTACATAAATTCATACATATACGTTTGTATATTTCTATTTTGTATACACTCTCTTTGTTTACAAATAGATGTTAGCTGTCTCGACTGACATTTTGTTTCTCAGTATACATTATTATATGCGCCAATAGAATTGTTTATTTTGCTAAATAGTAAAACAGGCCGTTTTTTACGGGTATTATTGCATAAGCCTGAAAGAATGGAAGCTATTCAATAGGAAAATTGCAACTAATCGGATGAAATATAGATTTATAAAGAGTAAATTATGTTACGGCAAAAGTTAGATATTTGGTTATTTCCATTGCACAAGGAACGGGTAAACCGGATATTCGATCCCCTTTCGGGATTTTTACCGGGCGAGGCTTGGAAATCAATTATTATATGTATATTCGCCGAAGCTTTTTAATTGAAAATTCTCGCATACGCTTAAATATATATTGCAAAACGATAGAATGAAACGGGTCGCATCCATATTCCTTACGCTTATCATGCTTGTTGCAGGCGTTCATCCTGTGATGACGATGCATTTTTGCGCCGGGGATTTATATTCCGTTCATTTATTTAGTATGGACAGGCAAGGCCGTTCCTGCTGCGAAAAGACGGCGGATATGCCTTCCGCTTACGCGGGCGCAAAGGGCGGTTGCTGCGATTTTAAGCAAGTAGAATTGTCTACGGACGACTTTAACCTCGAGGCGCAACACGTTAACCCGAATGGCGTACAGCCGTTAGTTGTTTGCCTTTGGCCGGCGTTATGTTCGGTTTCCGGCTATACCGAACCTGTCGATATGGCTTCTGTCCGGCATGTTTTCCCACCCGGAGGTTTGCGCCGGCTGAATATCGACCGGCTTGCCTATATCTGTATCTACCGCATTTGATTTTGTGAGCCTGATAGCGCAGAGTTCCGTTATCGGGAGGCGTAGTTTTATCCTCCGCGGGATATAACTGTCGTTTTTATCTTGTTAAGGCGACGTATGTAAATTATATTCATCGCTGTTTAGAGTCATCAAATCAAACTGTATTAACTAAAAATGATACCATGCTAAATAAAATCATTAAATATTTTCTTGATAACAGGCTGATAGCAATCTTACTGCTTGTTGTTTTAATTGCCTGGGGATTATCTACCGCTCCATTCAGCCGGCTCGGCGGATTATTACCCGGCGATCGCGTTCCGGTAGACGCTATTCCCGACATTGGCGAAAACCAGCAGATTGTGTCCGCCGAATGGATGGGGCGTTCGCCCAAAGATATGCAAGACCAGGTAACGTATCCCCTTACGGCCTCTCTGCTTGGGATTTCCGGCGTGAAGACTATCCGCAGCACATCCATGTTTGGTATGTCTTTTATCTATATCATCTTTGGAGACGACGTGGAGTTTTACTGGAGCCGTTCACGCATCCTCGAAAAACTTAATTCGCTTCCTCCCGGTACGCTTCCCGAAGGCGTGCAACCCAGCCTCGGCCCCGATGCAACGGCTTTGGGGCAACTGTTCTGGTATACGCTGGAAGGCCGCAACCCCGAAACGGGCGAACCTGCCGGCGGCTGGAATCCGGATGAATTAAGAACGATACAAGACTTTTATGTCAAGTATTCCCTGTCGGCAGCCGAAGGAGTTGCCGAAGTAGCTTCTGCAGGCGGTTTTGTAAAGGAATATCAGGTAGAAATCGATCCCGCCTCCATGCAGGCCTACAACGTATCTATTATGGATGTGATGGACGCCATACGGAAAAGTAATCTTGATATTGGCGCCGAAACGGTTGAAATAAACAAAGTAGAATATCTGGTGCGGGGATTGGGATATATAAAGAACGTATCCGACCTGGAAGAAGCGGTTATAACGGTTCGACAGGGAGCGCCCGTTAAGATAAAAGACGTGGCGTTTGTAAGCCTGGGGCCGGCGCCCCGCAGAGGCGGACTGGATAAAGAGGGAGCGGAAGCCGTAGGAGGCGTAGTGGTTGCCCGCTATGGCTCAAACCCGATGCAGGTTATAAATAATGTAAAAGAAAAGGTGAAGGAGATGGAAGCAGGCCTCCCCCAAAAGAAGCTGGCAGACGGCACGACGTCGAAAGTAACGGTTGTTCCTTTTTACGACAGGTCGGGACTTATACGGGAAACAATCGGCACGCTCGAAACAGCCTTGTCGCACGAAATACTGATCTGCATCATAGTCGTTATCGTACTTGTTTTCAACCTTAGAGCGTCGGTTATCATATCCTGCATCTTACCCGTAGCCGTTCTTGCCACCTTTATTTTGATGCGCTGCCTGGGCGTGGAAGCCAATATTGTCGCCCTGTCGGGTATCGCCATCGCCATTGGAGTAATGATAGACGCAGGGGTTGTATTTGTAGAAAGTATCATCCGGCACATGGAAGAAGAATCCGGCGGAAGTATACGCAGAGGAAAAGCCTTTGCCGACCTTGTTTATAAAAGCGTGAGCGAAGTATCGGGAGCGCTGTTTACCGCAACGCTCACCACCCTGCTAAGCTTTCTGCCTGTATTTGCCATGGAAGCGCAAGAAGGAAAACTGTTCAAACCGCTGGCTTATACCAAAACATTTGCCTTGCTTTCCGCCTTTCTGCTGGGCATAGCCATGCTGCCCACGCTGGCTTATTATATCTTTTCGCTGAAGATAACGTCCGGGCTTGTTCGCAAGGCAGGCCATGCGGCGCTTGTGGCCGGCGGTATAATCCTCTTTCTGTCTACAGGGATTGTAGCCGCGCTGGGGCTGACGCTGTTTGGACTGGCCGGTTTTTTTGCCCGCAGATGGCGAAACGGTAAAATGCCTGTTTACATAAATGCAGGGATCGCCCTCCTTATAGCCGTTTATTACCTTACGGCAGAATGGCTGCCCGCAGGCCCGCAGGCAGGTATTCCGGTCAACCTGGTCTTTGTGGTTATGGCCATAGCCGCCATATTGGGTTTGCTGTGGCTGCTGGTGATTTATTACGAACGCATCTTGCGCCAATGTCTGGCTCACCGGTGGAAATTTATGCTGATACCTGTAGCCACAACCTTATTAGGTTTGGTTATCTGGACAGGCTTTGACCAAACTTTCGGCTTCGCCGCCGACGGCCTCGAAGCAACAGGATGGAAAACCTTCAGACAAACGAGTTTCTGGCAAGCCTCGATCCATAAATTTCCCGGCATTGGAAAAGAATTTATGCCCGGTTTAGACGAAGGTTCGTTTCTGCTGATGCCCACCAGCATGCCGCATACGGGCATAGAGCAAAACCTGGCCTACGTGGAAGCGCTGGACAAGCGCATTTCCCGCATCCCCGAAGTAGAACTCGCCGTGGGGAAGTGGGGACGCATCCTTTCGGCGCTCGACCCGGCTCCTGCTCAGATGTTTGAAAATACAATCAATTATCGCCCCGAATATATCCCGGACGAAAACGGACGCCGGCAACGCTTCAAAGTAAACAGGAAAGGCGAATTTATCCTGACAGATGGTTCGACCTATAACCGGAAAGACGGTTTCAGGCTGCTGCCGGCAGACAGTCTGATAGCCGACGACAGAGGCGAATATTTCAGGCAGTGGCGGCCGCATATAAAAAAACCGGCCGATATATGGCAGGAAATAGCAAACGTATCGCGTCTGCCGGGACTTACTTCGGCGCCCAGACTGCAACCCATCGAGGCACGTCTGGCGATGCTCTCTACAGGTATGCGCGCGCCAATGGGCGTAAAAGTATCAGGCCCCGACCTGGAATCTATCGAGCAGGCAGGAAAGATGTTGGAGGCCGCCCTGAAAGACGTGCCCGCCATACTTCCTTCTACCGTATTTTACGATCGCGCCGTGGGCGCGCCATACATCGAGATAAAACTGAACCGGCAAAATATGGCGCGCTACGGTATAACTGTGGCCGACTTGCAGGAGGTAATCGGCGCCGCCGTGGGAGGTATGCCGCTTACGACAACGGTGGAGGGGCGCGAACGTTTTACCGTAAGGCTCCGATATCCGCGCGAATTGAGGGAAAACCCCGAAGAATTGTCGAAGCTGATAGTACCCGCCGCCACAGGCGCGCAAATACCGCTGGGACAGGTAGCCGATATAGCGTATGCCAAAGGCGCGCAGATGATACAAAGCGAAAATACCTTTCTGACAGGCTATATAATTTTTGATAAAGCGCCCGGCATAGCCGAGGTAGACGCCGTGAAACAGGCCGGCAAACGATTGGAAGAAAAAATGGAGGCGGGACAGATACGCCTGCCCGAAGGAGTTTCGTATAAATTTGCAGGTAATTACGAACAGCAGGAACGGGCGGCCAACCGTTTGCTTATCGTTATACCGCTCAGTTTGCTGGCCATTTTGCTTACGCTTTATTTCCGGTTTAAGACGGTTGTAGCTTCGCTGATACATTTTTCGGGCGTTATTGTAGCTTTTGCCGGGGGATTTATCTTGCTGTGGCTGTATGGCGAACCCTGGTTTATGAATTTCGCCGCAGGAGAAACCAACCTGCGGGATATGTTCCACATGCATCCCGTAAACCTGAGCATAGCCGTGTGGGTAGGATTTATAGCCCTGTTTGGCATTGCTACCAACGACGGGGTTTTGATGGGAACATACATACACGACGCCTTTTGCGAACGAAATCCGCAGACCAGAGAAGAGATTCGGGAAACGGTTGTAAGCGCGGGGCTAAAAAGGATACGTCCGGCCGTTATGACCACCGCCACCACCCTGATAGCCCTGCTGCCGGTACTTACCTCGACAGGCAAAGGCGCCGATATTATGGTTCCGATGGCCATACCCACTTTTGGCGGGATGCTTATCCAGTCGACAACCATGTTTGTAGTACCCGTATTCCAGTGCTGGTGGAGAGAATGGGCGATACGGAAACACGGAAGCATAACAGAATAAAAAAGCAAGATTATGAAACAAAACAAATCAACGTATATCCTGGCATTACTGCTGACGGCAGTATCTTTTACAACTACCTGCGGCGGACAGACGCCAGACTCGCTTGACCATTACCTGCGGGTGGCCGCGCTGCATAATCCGGGGCTTCAGGCCGACTGGCTGGCCTATAAAGCTGCGCTGCAAAAAATACCGCAGGCCGGCGCGTATCCGGATCCCGAACTGGAGACAGGTTTCTATCTTGAACCCATGAATATTATTGGCGGACGGCAGCTTGCCGAGTTTAAACTGATGCAGATGTTTCCCTGGTTTGGAACTAAAAAGGCGGCGCAAACGGAAGCGGCGCACATGGCCGGCATGTCTTACGAAAAATTCAGGGAAACAAGGGATAACCTCTACCTGGATATTTGCGCCCGGTGGTACGCGCTCTGCCGCCTGCAACAGCAACTGGCAAACAGCCGCGAGAATAAAGCGCTGCTTGCCCAACTTGAAGAATTGGCGCTTGGCAAATTCGTTTCGCCTTCGGGCAGCTCGCCGATGGGATACGCTCCGCCGGCGCCTGCATCCGGCGCGCAGGGTAGCGCCGCTTCCGGAGGGGGCATGCCGGGCATGTCTTCTATGGAAGGAAAGGCAGGCGCCGCCGTTTCTGCCGGAGGAATGGCCGCCATGCGAAACGACGGCGGCGCGGCGGCGGCGGCCATGAATACGTCTTTGCCCGGAATGGCCGACGTGCTCCGGATTCAACTGGAGATGGCAGAGACCGACAGTGGCATAGAGAGCCTGCTGTCCGAAATACAGGCGGAAAAGGCAGGGTTCAACGCCTTGCTAAACCGGCCGGCCGACAGCGAGGTACAGATACCGGAATCGTTTGAACAAACGCTGTTTCTTTTTGACCAAGACGCGGCGCTGGCCGATATGGAAAACCAGAATCCCATGCTGGGCATGATAAACGAAGAGTGGCTTGCTTATAAGGCGAAGGGCGAAATGGACAGAAAAATGAGCTATCCCATGCTGGGCGTCGGCATACAATATATGCCGGTTAAAAAAACCGGCGAACCGATGTTTGCTATGGGTAGCATGAACGGCAAAGATATGATAATGCCGATGATATCTGTCAGTATCCCTCTATATCGCGCCAAGTATAAAGCGCAAGCGCGCGAGAGCGAGCTGTGGCGGCAGGCCATCCGCGAAAAATATGATAATACCCGCAACGCGCTGGCGTCGGAATTATACAAAACCAAACATCTGCTGGACGACGCCGCGCGGAAAATAGCCTTATACCGGAAACAGGAGGAGCTGGCAAAAATAGCTTACAGCCTGACCGTGCAGGCGTTTGTTTCGGGCCAAAGCGAGCTGGCCGACGTGATTCTGCTGCAAAGGCAGTTACTTAATTATCAGTTAAAAGAAGCGGAAGCAAAGGCCGGGTATAACACCCTGGCGGCTTTGATCAGGAAATTAATTTCAGTAAAAAAAGATATGGAACAATAAAACTTACAGATGATGGATACGGATAAATTAAAACAAAGATTCAATGATAGCCGTCTGCGGTACGGGCTTGTTTTGATAGCAGGGTTTCTGCTGGGATGGCTTATTTTTTCGGGAGAACCCCACGGCGCTCCGGCCGAAAGCCCGACGGAGCATTCGCACGAAAACGCCACGCGCCTGTGGACATGTTCGATGCATCCCCAGATAAAAGTAGACAAACCCGGCAAATGCCCGATTTGCGGGATGGATCTGGTTGCGCTGCAAACGGGGGATACCGCCGCCGCCGCCGATCCGGACGCCATACAGCCGTCTAAAGAAGCGATTGCGCTGGCCAATATTCAAACGACGATAGCAGGCAGGCAGCGCCCGGTT
>JAIRYL010000047.1 GCA_031267775.1 Tannerellaceae bacterium | reverse complement strand
ATCACCTCTAGACTGCCAGTCTAACGCTCTAGCCGGATGAGCTAATGCCCCCTTCTTTATTTTCGACTGCAAATATAGAGGTTTTCCTCACATATACATTATCTTTGCTCAGGAAATTACGCTTACTAATGATCATTTATAATACAACCTTCCATATCGATACGGATATTCTGGATGATACTTTGTCTTATTTAGCAAAGAATTACATTCCTGAAGCTATCGCCGGCGGTCTTCTTCATCAACCTTATGTAAGGAGAATATTGCAAACAAACGAGGATTCGGGAGAAAGTTATGCCGTACAATTCCATGTAAAAAACATCGACGCGTTAAATGACTGGCTGGAAAAAGAAGGGCGCAGGCTGCAGCAGGATTTACTCGACCGGTTTGGAAATAAACTGACAGGATTTACCACCTTGCTTGAAGAAATAGACTGGGAAAAATGGTAAAGGAACGCATCATATTGGGGATTGACCCCGGAACAATCGTCATGGGATACGGCGTTCTCCTGATTTTGGGAAATAAACCCAAACTGATGGCTATGGGGGTTTTACAGTTGGATAAATATGAAGACCATTACCTTCGTTTGCGTAAAATCTACGAACGTGTTACCGGATTAATAAACGAATACCTCCCCGACGAATTAGCCATTGAAGCTCCCTTCTTTGGGAAAAACGTGCAAAGTATGTTAAAGCTGGGAAGAGCGCAAGGCGTTGCCATGTCCGCTGCCTTAAACCGCGATATACCTATTTTTGAATACGCTCCTTTAAAAATAAAGATGTCTATTACCGGAAACGGAAACGCTTCTAAAGAACAGGTAGCCGGCATGCTTCAGCGTTTCCTGCACATAGCCGACGCGCAGATGCTTCCCCAGTTGGATGCAACGGATGGACTGGCTGCCGCCGTCTGCCATTTTTTTCAAACCAATAATCCTGTTTCGGAAAAAAAGTATTCCGGCTGGAAAGACTTTATCAATAAGAATCCCGGTAAAGTGAAAAAATAGGGTCATTTGCCAATGTATGCGTGCTTCGGAGATAATTTTTCTTTATTTTTGCGTGCATAGAAGAAGAATTATGAGGCCATCAACAAATAAACAACTACCTGTCTGTATACTTTGTTTTCTTTGTATCGTAACCCTTTCGTGTAAACAAACTGTAGAGCAAACCGATGAAAGACGGGGGCACGACCGGACAGATAGCCTGCAGCATATTTATTTATATGGGATTTGTATCGATTCGCTGGAGGTAATGGAATATCCGATTAAGAACGGAGATAGCCCGGCCGCCATATTTGCCGGTTTGGGGTTTTCGCCGGCGAAAGCCGACAGTATCAGTAAAGCTTCCAAACAGGTGTTGAACCCCGTAAAATTGCGGACAGGCATGCATTATTGTACGTTTACAACCACCGACAGCGCGCAAACTATCCGATACATTTCATTTGCAAAGTCTCTCGCCGATTTTGCCATTATAGACTTTACCGCAGATACGGTTTGCGCTTACGAATTTAATAAAGATATTGAGCTAAGGAGACTGTACGTAGAGGGAACGTTAAATTCTTCTCTTTGGAATGTATTGAAATCGAATGGAGTAGACCCGCTGTTAGCTATTAAACTGTCGGATGTGTTTGCCTGGCAAATTGATTTTTACGACGTAAAAGAAGGCGATTCTTTTCAGGCGATGTATGATGTTGCCTACATCGACGATACAATTCCCCTCAGTATTTCAACGATCGAAGGCGCTAAATTTATGCATCAGGGAAAAGAATTTACGGCTATTCCTTTTATACAAGATAGTATATCCGAATATTTCGATAGAGAAGGCAATAGTTTGCGTAAAACTTTTCTAAAAGCGCCGCTTGACTTTTTCAGGATTACCTCTCGTTTCTCCAATTCCCGCTTTCACCCTGTGTTAAAACGATACAGGGCGCATCATGGGGTAGATTATGCCGCTCCGTCCGGTACGCCCGTAAGAGCAATTGGCGATGGAAGCGTTATAGCAAGGGCGTACGAAGGAGGAGGGGGGAATTATGTGAAAATAAAGCATAACTCCGTCTACGCCACTACGTATATGCACCTTAGCGGATTTGCCAAAGGCCTTCGGGTGGGGAAGCAGATTCGGCAGGGAGATATTATCGGCTATGTAGGTTCTACGGGATTATCTACCGGCCCTCACCTTGACTTTCGGGTTTATAAAAACGGACAGCCGATAAATCCCCTTGCCATGGAAGTTCCTCCGGGCAAACCGGTAAAGCCTGAGTTATGGGATCGTTTCTTGTTGGTTAGCCGGCGTGTTTTAGCGGAATTAAACGATTTTCACACAAACTATAATAATCTACGCAAATGAAATTTTTAGGAAACATTCTCTGGTTGCTGCTTGGCGGTATCATAACGGCTATTGAATATCTTGTAGCCAGTATAGGTTTGATGATCACTATTATTGGTATTCCTTTCGGACTGCAAACCCTCAAGCTGGCGATTTTGGCGCTTTGGCCTTTTGGAAGTACGGTAACAGACGGCGGAAACGCCGGAGGCTGCTTATCTGTTATTATGAATATTATCTGGATATTAATCGGCGGGATATGGATTAGCCTGACGCATTTGATTTTCGGATTATTCCTGTGTATCACCATTATCGGCATTCCTTTTGGGATGCAACATTTCAAAATGGCCGCCCTGGCGCTGGCGCCTTTCGGGAAAAACATTAGTCAATAAGAATATACTTTTTCCTTGCTTCTTCTCTTGAACAAGCGTTGAAGTGCCACCATTCGTATAAAATCGTCCGGAAGCCGGCTTGTTGCATAATTTGTCGTAAGAGTCGGCGATTGGCGTATTCTTCCGGGGATATTTTGCCTGATTGCAGTAAAACGTCTTCCTTGTTTATGTGAGCCTTTTCGCCAAAGTAGTCGAAAGGGCTTCCCATAGGAAGTGGTTTCCCGCCTCTGTCTACAATCGTTACGTCTACAGCCATGCCGTAACTATGCAGGCTTCCTCCTTTGGCCGGATTACTTACATAATTTGTTTGATTGGCGCTTCGGGCTAAGTCCCACATCTTTTTTTGTACAGACGCCGGACGGGCGGCGTCATAAACAATTAATGAATAGGCTGGATGTTTTTCTTTTAATAGCTTTTGCGCCCGTATCAATTTGGAGGCGGCGTCCGGATGTAACCAGATTCCTTTTATGCCTGTATATACCGCTTTATTAAACAGATTGTCGGTTGTGGCGTATTTGAGCAATACATGGATAGACGTATCCATACGCGAAACGTCTGTCAGTCCTTTGGATGCAAAATAACGGTCTAACCCTTCTGTTTTGCCCTGAGCGAATGTAAATATGAAAATAAATAGAACTAAGATTCTTTGTTTCATCCGTCAATCAATCGCTATTCGTTCTACATGTATGGGATAATGGAGGAAGGTAGAAGCCGCCTCGGAAAACTTTTCGGCAGATTCTGTAGTCAGGAAATGGCTTGTCCCTCCTTTTGTCAATCGGTTATCTATTTCGGGATGGCGTTGAAGATACTCTTTCAAACTATTGGCCACCCTTTCTCCTTGTGAAAACAAGGTTATTCCTTCGGGAAGAAATCCATAAATCTTATCCTGCAATAAAGGATAATGCGTACAGGCCAGTATTAAGGCGTCAATATCCGCATCTATGGAAAGAATATGATCGATATGTTTCTTGACAAAATAATCGGCGCCCGGCGAATGAAATTCATTGTTTTCCACTAAAGGAACCCACATCGGACAAGCTTCGCCCGTTACCTTTATATGCGGATATATCTTTTCGATTTCGAGGGTATACGAGTTGGAAGAGATCGTTCCCGAAGTTGCCAATATCCCTACATGTTTACTCCGGCTGATACAATCAATAACTTCTACCGTAGGGCGAATAACGCCCAATACGCGTCTCGAAGCATCCCATAGCGGTAAATCTTTTTGTTGTATGGTGCGCAGGGCTTTTGCCGAAGCCGTATTGCAGGCCAGGATCACTAATTGACAGCCTTGTTCAAACAATTTCATAACAGCCTGACGGGTAAACCGGTATACCACTTCAAACGAACGGGTTCCATACGGCGCGCGGGCGTTATCTCCCAAATAAATATAATCGTATGCGGGAAGCGCCTTTTGTATCTTGTCAAAGATTGTCAATCCGCCATAGCCGGAATCAAATATTCCGACAGGACAGGGTTTGCATGAAAACATACGTACTAAACTTTCTTTATAAAACAGACAAAGGACGCTTTCCGGCGAAAAGCATCCTTTGTTATAATTATGCGTATTGATTAAAGACCTAATTTTGTTTTTACAAACGGAGTAGCATTTACTGCATTATTTCCGATATGAAGGAATACCTGCGGGTCGATAATATAGGTATACCCTTTTTCTTCGCCTACGGATTTAATCGCGCCCTGTATTTTATCCTGAACAGGTTTATACAGTTCTTCCTGTTTTTTCTGCATATCCTGTTGCGCAATAGGAACAAAATTTTCCATCCGGGTACGGATGTCTTCTATTTCCTGCATTCTTCTCAGTTTGATATTCTCAGTTAACGAATCCTGTTGTGCAATATAATCCGAATATTTTTTCTGATATTCATCCTGCATAACTTTCAATTCCTGAGAATATTTCTCATTCAACTCAGTCAGTTGTTTTTCAATATTAGATAATTCGGGCATTGCCATGAATATTTCCTGAACACTCACATAAGCAATTTTTATTTCCTGAGCGACAACACCCAACGGAAGAATCATGAACAATAAAACAATAAGTTTCTTCATCTTTTTTATATTATTATTTATTATATTAATCAAACGCGCTGTTTTTTTTATGCTAAAGCGCACAAATGTAAGCATTTATTTTGAATATCCTAATTTTAGAAGTACTTCATTGCTCACGTCTATCTTAGGAGATGCAAAAATAATACTCATGGCAGATGCACGATCTACAATTAACTGATATCCTTTATCTTCCGATATCTCCTTCGTCGCATTATATATTTCGTCCTGAATAGGCTTCATGAGGCTTTCCCGTTTCTTAACCAGTTCGCCGTCGGCGCCAAAATATTTGCGTTTCAGGTCTTGCGCTTCCTGTTCCTTTTTAATGATCTCTTCTTCACGTTTAGACTTCATTTCTGCAGATAAGAATACCAAGTCGCTCTGATATGTTTTATACATATTTTGAGCTTCTTGCTGGATCGCTTCAACCTCGTTCTGCCATTTCCTCGAAATCTGGCTAAGTTGTTCATTCGTCATTTCGTAGGCTGGAATATTCTTTAATATATATTCCATATCAATTAATGCAAACTTCTGAGCTACTCCCGCAAAAGAGCAGATAAACAGAAAACTGCATAAGGCGATAATTTTTTTCATATTCATTCTTTTTATGTTCACTCTTTATGACTGCAAATATAACGTTGGGTTTAGATTAAAGTTTCTAAATTAAGTTAATTAAAACTCCTGTCCTATAATAAAGTGGAAATTGCTTCCGCCTCTCTCTTGCGGATAACCGTCTATTTTGTCAAACCCATAAGCCCAGTCAATACCCATCAACCCAATCATAGGCAGGAAGATGCGAACCCCTACGCCGGCCGAACGTTTCAAGGCAAACGGATTGAAACTCGTTAAGTCGGGCCAGGCATTACCGGCTTCAACAAATGCCATACCATAAATGGTAGAAGAGGGTTCCAGCAAGAACGGATAACGAAATTCCATACTCAGCCGAGAGTAAGCATAACCGTAGCCGCGCCTGTCGTTCCCTATAATACTGCCATTTTCATATCCTCTCAATCCAATTGTTTCAGTAGCATAGGAGCTGGAGTATCCGCTCATACCATCGCCTCCCATATAGAAGGCTTCAAAGGGGGATTTTTTATTTCTATCGTAATGACCCAAAAATCCATATTCAATACGCGACATCAATACAGGCGTTCGTTTTACAGTCAGAGGCGCTAATGGAGAGAATATTTTAGCCTTGAATTTCCATTTATGGTATTCAATCAATCTATACTTTTTTTCATCATACTGGCTCATGGTTGCATAATCCTTACCATCCCACAAGGAATAAGGAGGTGTGGCGCTTACCGATAAAGCGAATTGAGAACCTCTCCGGGTATATAACGGGTTGTCGATAGAACTACGCTGCAACAACAATTCCAGGTTGATGTTATGGCTTTTACCGTTTGTAATGAGAAAGTAATTCCAATCCTTCATAATATACATCTGATAATTCAAGGTTGCCATAAATTGAAAATAGTCGTCAGGCCAGCTCAAACGCTTTCCATATCCTGCTGCAACGCCGAACATCATGATTGATTTGTCCGGGTCGTACGCCAACTCATAATTGTTATATCCTCCGCCATACCCGCCGTATCCGCCATATCCGTATCCCGATCCATATCCGTACCCGCTGCTGCCATAATAGTAAGGATCGTATCCGTACATATTGTTGCTCATGTAACTGCTGCTGATATCGGTCTGTTTAGAGAAATAGGCGCTTATAGATAATGTGTTGGGCCTTTTTCCTCCAAACCAGGGATCCATGAAGGAGATACTGTAGGCCTGGTAATAGCGTCCGTTTGTTTGACCGCTCAATGTCAGGGTTTGTCCTTCTCCTTGCGGTATGATACCTTTGTAGCTTTTGGGATTTAAAAAGTTCTTCATGGAAAAGTTTGTAAACCGGAGGCTTAACTTACCAATTACACCGGTTTGTCCCCAACCGGCAGAAAATTCAACCTGGTCGTTCGCTTTCGACGTCAGATTATATTGTATGTCTACCGTACCGTTTTCAGGGTCTGGGAGCGGCTGCGGATTCATGTTTTCGGGGTCGAAGTGTCCCATCTGCGCCAATTCGCGAATGGAACGCATCAGGTCTTCGCGACTGAATAGCATACCTGGTTTGGTGTGTAATTCCCGGCGAACAATATCTTCATATAACCGGTCGTTCCCATTGATAATAATCCGGTTAATAGTTGCCTGCGGACCTTCTTGTATACGGATTTCCAACGAGATAGAGTCGTTTTCTACTTCTACTTCTACCAGGTCGGCTCCAAAAAATAAATATCCGTTATTAAAATAAACGTTTGATACGGCGTCGTCGGCTGTCGACAGGCGTTCGTTCAATTTCTTCTGATTATATACCTCGCCCGGCTTCATATTCAGGATAGCTTCCAGATAATCGGTCGGATATTGCGTATTGCCTACAAAGCGAATATCTTTCAGGAAATATTGCTGCCCTTCATCTAAAGACAGTTCAATATTAACCGTCTTTTCATTATGATTATAAACGGTATCCGACAATAATACAGCGTCTCTATACCCATACTCGTTATATTTCTCAATAATATTTTTCTTATCATTCTCATATTCTTCCGTCGTAAACTTCTTGGTACTGAACATTTCCAAGACGCTTGTACGGAAGCGTTTGGGCAAAGAAAATTTCTCGTTTGTTTTCTTCATCGCTTTTTTCAACTGAATAACGCTTAACGCGCTGTTGCCTGTAAAGACGATTGAGTTTATCTTCGTTTTTTCATTTTTGTCTATGTTAATATCCAGAATAACCTCTCCCTCGTTGGCCAGATCGTCTTTTTGTACAATATCGATCGTTACATTCTTAAATCCTTTCCCGTCGAAGTATTTTTGGATAACAATTTTAGCCCTGTCCATCAGGTTAGGCGTAATCTGGTAGCCTTTACGGAGTCCTAATCTCGACTCCAAATCTTCCCGCTCCCCTTTTTTTATTCCATTATAGTTTACCTGTGAAATACGGGGGCGTTGCTTCAGTTGATACTCCAGCCATATACTGTCGCCTTCCATTTTTGTTGCCAGTATTTTAACGTCCGAAAATAATCCATGACGCCAGAAACGTTTTACAGCGCCTGTAATTTCATCGCCGGTAGGTATGGTAACTACGTCTCCTACCGATAAACCGGAGAAGTTGATCAATACAAAATCCTCGTAATTCTTAATCCCTGTTACTTTAATATCAGCGATTTTGTATTTTTTCGGAGACATTGTGTACGAAATAACCGGCGTCTCGGCCGGGGTATCAACATAGGTAGTGTCTGTAATTTCCTGGGCGTACATCCCCAAGGCGTAGCCAAGGAAAATAAAAAACAGCGCTAATCTCTTACACATATTCAACAGTTATTGTTTTTATAGATTTAATTGTTCGCTTGTCTTACCAAACCGGCGTTCTCGTTGCTGGTAATACAAAATAGCTCCATATAACTCATCTTCTCTGAAATCCGGCCAGTAAGTATCCGTAAAATAAAATTCCGTGTATGACATTTGCCACAACAGGAAATTACTGATTCTCTTTTCTCCTCCTGTCCGGATCAGCAAATCAGGGTCGGGAATACCTTGGGTGGTAAGATGGTCTGAGACTGTAGCCTCAGTTATATCGTTGGAATGTATTTTTCCTTCTACAGCTTCAATAGCTATCTGCCGGACAACTTCCGTAAGCTCCCATTTGGATGAATAGCTAAGAGCCAGAATGAGGGTTGTTCCGGTATTAACGGATGTTTTTTCTATACAGTCCATTAAGGTGGCATACGCTTTTTCCGGCAGGCGGTTCAGATTGCCTATTGCTTTAAGGCAAACATTGTTTCTCATTAAATCAGGCGTTTCACGATGAATAGCAGCAACTAATAATTCCATCAGAGCTACTACTTCCTCTTTCGGGCGATTCCAATTCTCATTGGAAAACGTATAAACGGTAACATATTTTAAACCTATGGCAGTAGCGGCTTCTACTACTTTACGAACAGATACCACGCCTTCCTGATGTCCGGCGCTGCGGTCTCTTCCTTTCGATTTAGCCCACCTGCCGTTACCATCCATGATGATAGCAACATGCTGAGGTAAATAATTTATGTCTATTTTTTCTTTTAACGACATGCGTTTTTCATTCTCTAAAATCCAAAAATACTATTTATATTGTTACAAGGCCTCTTTCTCGGGCCAAAATCCCATGTTACAGACAATAACAAAAATGAATACCAATCTTTGTTCTTCAGCATACTGCCTTTTATATGGTATGGATCATCCAGTATCGAGCTACTCTCGTTTGTTACGTCAAAATTGTCGGCAAACAACTTACGAAACGAAAACTCACATCCTACATTAATCCGGTTCTTCAATTTATATTTAATGCCTGCGCCTAATGGAACGTTCAGGCCTGCAAAGGTTTGTTTGCTTCCGGGAGCCGCCGTCATGCCTAATCCCAACAAAATATAAGGGGTAAAGCGTTTTGTATTCATATATGAAAATTTATCGCTATAAGCAAAAAAATTAAACTCCATCTGGCCTCCTAACTCAAACAGATTCCTGTTGAAAGAAGCTTGCGCATTACCCGGAAATACATTGTCCAGCCCTGCTGTAGTTCCCGATACGCGTCCCCATGTCAAATCGGCTTTTATAGCCCATCTGAAATTGGCGTTATACCGGAATACGCCTCCGAAAGCAGGATTTAAACCTTTAAAGAGGGTATTTTTATTCACGTCGCCCATATAAAATGCGCCGCCGCCCATACCGCCGATTTCAAATTTGTACTCTTGTGCCTGCAGGACAGGATAATATCCGGCAATTATAATGATCAAGACTATCCGTTGAAAAAAAGTTGAAGTCATACTTTACTGTTTTTAACCGCGCCTTCTTTTTCTAACGTTAAACGTCTCATAAAATTATACGTATACAAAAGAACTTCTTTGTATTAAAAACCCAATCGATTGATACGCCCTCGCCAAATTTCATTTAACCGGTTTGTATCATGGCTCGTTTTTCCGCTGAAAATGAGCATATAGTTGTCTTTATCTACCTGAACGGAAGCAAAACCTCTTGCTTTATAGGCGTCGGGAAATACCACCAATGTGTCTTGCCGTATCCAGGTTACGCCGTTATCGATAGAAACATATATATCTTTAGATGCTTCTCCTTCCGTATTCATCCCGCCTGTCAGGAAGAACTTTTCATCATATTTAACAAGCGAAGCGCCTTCTCTTTTTTCAAAATAACCGCTTCCCTCGTTCGTGAGTAATGCCCAGTCTTTACCATTCATAGTCGCCCATGTGGTATTTGTCAACCGGTTTTCATGATCTCTTCCCCCCACAAGCATCACATAGGCATAATACATATTGACGTATGAACAAGAGGTAAAGTTTGTCAGGGGAAATGTGTCGTGTACGTTTTCGCCTATAGTCCATTCTTTCTGTTCGTTCATACAGGCAAAAGACAACACGCCATTATCTTCTACAATAGCTGCAAGTACGGGAGATTGATTACGTCCTTCGCCTAATACCCCTAACAGGTACCGGACGGAAAGCGCAGGGTCTGCCAATGTCCAATCAACGCCGTCCGGTGAAGAATAAAGAGAACCGCCGTCCGACGGTATGTATGAATACGATCCGAAAGTTGTAAGCTGAGACAGAAGTTTATCGCTTCCGTTTAAGCCCGACAAGGGTAATTCTTCCCACCGCCGGGCGTCTGTAACAGGAGAATAGTATAGCTTGTAACGCTCGGAGGTTTTTACATACATAAAATACGCGTCTGTGCCGTTATATGTATGCGTAATTACTTTTTGTTCCTGGATTGTTCCAGGTATCGGGTTGTCGGCATAGCATTCCCACAACATGGAATCGGGATTTACCTGATGTATGTTTAATTTTGCCGTATATGTTTTTGTGGTAACTCCATCAATGGCAGTCACCGTAATCTTTACGGGCTTTGAGAAGTTAATAGAGTCTTTTTCAACCCACGAAAAGGTTGAGTCGGGTTGAGCCTCTTGGGTTATTGCAGCATTGATAGCATACGAAGCAAATGTTATATTACAAAGTGATAGTTTAACTTCTGTGCCGTATGGCATGGAATCCATATTGAAAATAAGCCCGTTTAACTGGTCTATGGTAAATTTTACGTTATTCAGTCCGGGCACAGAGTCGTTCGTCAGGCTAAAAGTCGCTATTTGCGCATCCCGGAGCGCCGTTGTAGTAACGTTCTCGTCCGAACCTAAACACGACGTCAACAACAAAATAACACATCCGGTAATATACGGTACAGTTTTATTTTTCATCAATAACACATACGTTGGTACTTATTAAACGACAAAAGTAGAAACATTTTTGGCTTTCTGCTTAAAAGCTTTATAATATTTATAATATTTTAGTGACAACATACCCTTTTCACAATCAATTTTTACGGGAATAAACACTTACGATATGTTGTTTTGCATTTTTTTCGGTAAGCGTAAAAACTTTTTCCGGCAGAGAAGAAGGTTTATTGCCCAAAACAGGCGCAGCAACGCCGCTTCCTAAAAGCAGAGGGGCTGTTTCTATTTGTATTTCATCCCAAAGTTCTTTTTGTAAAAATTGGTTTAGTAAAAAAGAGCCGCCTTCTACCAATAAAGAATTAAGACGCCTGGAATATAAATGAGAGAGAATCTGGCTTAATACGTCTTCCGAATAATTGATAGTGATATAGTCGACAGGGGGAACATTTTCTTTCGTTTTTTGCGTAAAAACAAGGGTTGGCCGGCTGCCGTCTACTAAATGATAATGGGAAGGGATGACCAGGTCTCTGTCCAACACGACTCTTACAGGAGACGTTCCCGCCCAGCGCCTTACGGTTAGCGAGGGGTTATCTAATAATGCGGTGCGCGTACCTACCATTATGGCCGCTACTTCCGCCCGTTTTTTATGAACTCGCTGTAACATCTCTAACGAAGACAGTATTACGGGTTTTACCGAGGCGTCTCTACGTAATTTATCCATGAATCCATCGGCGCTTTGCGCCCATTTCAAGTAGATATAGGGGCGTTTCAAAACCTGGTTGGTCATATATACCTTATTTAAAGCGTACGATTCTTTTTCCATTATTCCTGTCACAACTTCTACGCCTGCCTGTTGCAGCATTTTTATGCCTCTGCCCGATACTTCAGGATAGGGGTCTGTACACCCTACGATAACGCGCGGAATTTGTTTTCGGATAATCAACGCTGCACAGGGAGGCGTTTTCCCATAATGCGAACAAGGCTCTAAGTTTACATAAAGCGTTGATTCCTTCAGCAGGGATTCGTCTTTTACCGAGGCGATAGCGTTTACTTCCGCATGCGCTTCTCCATATATCCGGTGATAACCTTCTCCGATAATCTTTCCATTAAATACAATAACCGAACCCACCATCGGATTCGGATTTACTTTTCCTGTTCCATGGCTGGCGAGTTCCAAACAACGCGCCATATATTTTTCGTCTGCCTGCCTGCTTTGTATATTCATGCTTTTGATTACATTTGCACAAACTGAGCCGTATGACTGAAACCATAGCTTACATCAATAATACATTAAAAGATCTATATCCGCCGGGAGAGATAAGGAGCTTTACCCGTCTGATATTGGATTATGTATGCGGTTTGCAGCCACATCAGCTTTTGATGTGCAAAAGTAACGATTTATCCGATACGGAGAAGAAGGAAATCAAAAGAATGGTAGAACGCCTTCAACAGTCGGAGCCTGTTCAATACATTTTAGGCGAAACAATTTTCTGCGGATTGCGATTTCTTGTTAATCCGTCTGTACTGATTCCCCGTCAGGAAACGGAAGAATTAGTAGACCGTATAATTAAAGCGTCTACCGGAAAAAATATACGCGTACTCGACGTTGGAACAGGAAGCGGATGCATTGCCGTCGCTTTAAGCAAATACCTCCCAAATGCCGAAGTGACGGCTGTCGACGTTTCTGGGGAAGCCTTACAAACGGCGGAAGATAATAACCGGGTTAACCGTACGGCCGTTTCATTTATTCAAACCGATATACTTGCTGCAGAACAGGCAAAAGAAGATATTCGGGGAACATTTGATCTGATTGTAAGTAATCCTCCTTATGTGATGGAAAGAGAGAAAAGCCGGATGGAGAAGAATGTGTTGTTATATGAACCGGAACAAGCGCTGTATGTGCCGGATAACGACCCGTTGTTGTTTTACCGTACGATTGCCCGTCTGGGGCATGATAAACTGAACAAAGATGGCTCTTTGTATTTTGAAATTAATGCGCAGTGCGGTAATGAAACGGTTTGCCTCCTTCAGCGGGAAGGGTATGCAAATGTTGAACTTATTCAGGATATATCAGGAAAAGACCGCATAATAAAAGCTTGGAAATGAAACAGCAAAGCGAATCGGAAATAATATACGGAATGGCTGCCTGGTGTTCGTCTGCCGAAAGATGTATACAGGATGTGCAAAAGAAAATAACGGCTACCGGACTCTCGCCTGACGCGCAGGAACGTATTATAGCGCTTTTGCAGAAAGAAAAATTTATTGATGAAAATCGTTTTGCCCGCAGTTTTGTGAATGATAAACTGCATTTTAATAAATGGGGGCGGATAAAGATTACGTATGAACTGAATAAACGGAAGATAGCTCCAGACGTCTGTATGGAAGCGCTTGAACGTATCGATAAACAAACATACCGAACCATCCTCCTGACGTTATTAAAAGCCAAAAAGAAAACGACAAAGGGAGCAAACGAAAGGGAGATCTTCAACAAACTGCTTCGTTTTGCAGCCGGACGCGGTTTTGAAAGCAAAGAAACGATCGCCTGCCTTCGCCTCTTATTTAAAGGAAACGACTATGAAGAAGATGCAGCTTACGAAGAGGATTTTGATTAATTTCATCCATTTGTTTTTCCCCCGTCTTTGCCTCTTATGCCGAACGCCTCTTATACAGGAAGAAAAACATATTTGCCTGGACTGCCTTTGCGATTTACCGCTGACGAATTTTCATACCAATGAAAACAATCCGGTATTTCAGCTTCTTACAGGCAAAGTAGATATTGTAAGCGCTACGGCCTGGCTTCATTATGAAAAAGGCGCGAAAGTACAGCGACTGGTACATTCTTTTAAGTATTACAATAACAAAAACATAGCTTATCAATTAGGGAGACAAATGGGATTGTCTCTCCACTCCTATATTATCAATCAAAAGATCGATTGCCTGATACCCGTTCCCTTACACAAGAAACGACGGCGGCAAAGAGGCTATAACCAGTCGGAATGGATTTGCAAAGGGCTTGCTTCGGTTATTCATATTCCTGTTTGCACCAATGGCTTGCAACGTAAAACGGCTTCTGATACGCAAACAAAAAAATCCCTGTATGCGCGCTGGACAAACGTACAACAGTTGTTTGTTTTAAACGACAAACAGGATTTGGAAGGCAAACATATCCTGCTGATAGACGATGTTGTAACTTCCGGTTCTACTCTTGGCATGTGCGTCAAGACTTTACAGGAGGTATCCGGCATAAAAATCAGCATTTTAGCGCTTGCTGCCGCATAGGAGACGTCTCTTATCCGGAATGAATAAATAAAGCGCTGTTCCATTTTCAGGTTGAAGGATGGCGAAAAACGGCGCCGATGGTTTATTTTTGAACAGAGCCTAAGCGTCCCTGCCATGTGTTGCGTTCGATCAAACGTTTCTCCGCTTTTGCCGTAAATACATAGTTCTTCAGCCCCCAGTCAGGCGCGATAAGCAATTCTTTGGGAGATTGCGATACAAACCTCTCCACCGCCACGGAAGGATTGAGCCGTTCCATAAAGTCTATTACCAAGTCTATATATTCATCTGCCGTATATAAACGAAACCGTTCGGGATGTTCGGCAAACTCCTTCGCCATGCGTGTTTGCTTGATCAGTTGCAACTGGTGTAATTTTACGGTGGTCAGAGGTAAAACCGATAGAGCGTCTGCATGCCGTAAAATATCTTCTCTGCTTTCTCCGGGTAATCCCAAGATTAAATGAGCGCCGGTATATATACCTTTTTTTGCCGTACGCCGAATAGCGTCTGCCGATTCCGAGTAGGTATGCCCCCGGTTAATGCGGGCAAGGGTTTTATCCAAGGTACTCTCCAGTCCGTATTCAATCAGTACGAACTTCTTTTTTGCCAATTCGGCAAAATAATTCAGCAGATCATCCGGCATACAGTCCGGCCTCGTCCCTATGATCAGTCCGGCCACTCCACGAAAAGAGAGGGCTTCTTCATACTTGGCAAGTAACGAATCCCGCTCGCCGTATGTATTTGTATATGCCTGAAAATAGGCCAGATATTTCATATCCGGATATTTATGAGAAAAAAACCGGACGCCTTCTTCCAGTTGTTCGCCAACCGTCTTTTGCGTATGGCAATATTCCGGGCTGAACGTTTGATTGTTGCAATACGTACATCCGCCCCAGCCTTTTGTTCCGTCGCGGTTTGGGCATGTAAAACCTGCATTTACAGCTATTTTTTGCACTTTAAAAGGAAATGTTTTTTTCAGGAAATTTCCAAAATCGTTATATCGTTTACATGTATCATCCATCCTGCAAAAATACCTGATAGACTTAACATCATCCCTACCGGCAGCGTTATTTTTTTACAGAGGCGCTCCGTAATCAGGGCAGAGCTACCGGTATGGCGGCCTTATTTTGAACGCAATACTTTAAACAGTTCTGATGGAAAGTATTACCTTTGCAGACTGAATTAAAATTGATAAGAGAAATGCAAAAACCTTCTATTCCTAAAGGAACACGTGATTTTTCGCCCGAAGAAATGGCGAAACGGAACTATATATTCAATACCATTCGCGACGTATTTCATCTGTATGGGTATCAGCAGATTGAAACCCCCGCCATGGAGAATCTTTCTACGTTGACGGGGAAATACGGAGAAGAAGGGGATAAGCTTTTGTTTAAGATATTAAATTCGGGCGATTTTTTCAACGGTATAACCGACGAAGAGTTGCTGGCGCGTAACCCGCAGAAGTTTACAGTGAAAGCGTCTGAAAAAGGACTGCGTTACGACCTGACTGTTCCCTTTGCGCGTTATGTGACGCAACACCGGAATGATATTAGCTTTCCTTTTAAACGCTACCAGATACAACCTGTCTGGCGGGCAGACCGTCCGCAAAAGGGGCGGTATCGCGAGTTTTATCAATGCGATGCGGATGTGGTAGGCTCGGATTCGTTACTGAACGAACTCGAGTTAATACTACTAACGGGAGAAGTATTCAGGCGCTTTGGTATTCGAGCGGCTTTTAAGCTAAACAATCGTAAAATACTTTCCGGGATAGCAGAAATCATAGGCGAATCGGAGCGGATTGTAGATATAACAGTCGCCATAGATAAACTGGATAAAACAGGTTTGGATCAGGTGAATGAAGAACTTCGTTCTAAAGGATTGAGCGAGAAAGCAATTCATGACTTGCAACCGATTATCCTGTTAGAAGGAAGTAATCAGGAAAAGATAGCTAAACTGGGCGGTATGTTGCGTTCTTCTGAAATTGGATTGAAGGGCGTTAGCGAGATAGCGTTTCTGCTAAAAAAACTTGAAACTGTTGACTTGAGCCTTGACTTGGAACTGGATTTAACGCTTGCCCGCGGCTTGAATTACTATACAGGCGCCATATTTGAAGCGAAAGCGCTGGATGTGCAGATAGGAAGTATTACTGGAGGCGGGCGCTATGATAATTTAACAGGCGTTTTCGGTATGGAAGGCGTTTCGGGCGTAGGCATATCTTTTGGCGCAGACCGTATTTTTGACGTACTAAACCAGTTGGGACTTTATCCGGCAGATTCGCCGGCAGCCACTCAATTGCTATTTGTTAATTTTGGAGAAAAAGAAGCGGATTATTTACTCCCTGCGCTGTCTGAAATCCGGGCGGCAGGTATCAGGACAGAACTCTATCCTGAACCGGTTAAAATGAAAAAACAAATGGGATATGCCGATGCGAAAAAAATACCCTTTGTGGCTCTTGCCGGCGAAAACGAGATGGCAGAAAAGAAACTGAATTTGAAGAATATGACTACCGGAGAACAGTCTTTAGTAACCATAGATGAATTAATCAAACGCTTTGTCGCTGACAAAACGACACGGTAGGCGTCAGGCAGCCTAACATCTTGTCAGTTTTGCAGGATTGGCACAGTATTCGCAAGTGGTTAAACAAAAACAAGAAATTACATACATAATTATTATTAACAATATTATTAACAATTAAAAAATAACAAAAATGAAGATTAAACCATTAGCAGACAGAGTGCTGATTAAGCCCGCTGCAGCAGAAGAAAAGACGGTTGGCGGAATTATTATTCCCGATTCGGCAAAAGAAAAACCTTTGAAAGGCGAAGTTGTAGCCGCAGGTAACGGAACAAAAGATGAAGAAATGGTGGTAAAACCGGGCGATCAGGTTCTGTATGGTAAATATGCCGGAACAGAGATCGAACTGGATGGCGAACAATTCTTAATCATGCGTCAATCGGATATTTTGGCAATTATCTAATCGTAAATTTGTAACTATAAAAAATAAGCAGAGTTATGGCAAAAGAAATCAAATTTAATATGGAAGCCCGCGACCTTTTGAAAAAAGGCGTGGATGAACTGACAAACGCAGTTAAAATTACCTTGGGGCCAAAAGGCCGGAATGTGATTATTGAAAAGAAATTTGGCGCGCCGCAGATTACAAAAGACGGCGTAACGGTTGCTAAAGAAATTGAACTGGAGAGCGCGTATGAAAATATGGGCGCTCAATTAGTGAAAGAAGTCGCTTCCAAAACAAACGATAACGCAGGCGATGGAACAACTACCGCTACCGTATTAGCTCAGTCTATTATTGGCGTAGGTTTGAAAAACGTAACTGCCGGAGCCAACCCGATGGATCTGAAACGCGGGATAGACAAAGCGGTTGCCAAAGTGATAGAAAGCCTCTCCGAACAGGCCGAAGCTGTAGGCGACAGCCTTGAAAAGATTGAAAACGTGGCTAAAATTTCGGCAAACGGCGACGAAAGCATCGGCAAACTGATTGCCGAAGCTATGGGAAAAGTGAAAACGGAAGGCGTTATCACCGTAGAAGAAGCGAAAGGTATCGAAACATACGTGGACGTGGTAGAAGGTATGCAGTTTGATCGCGGCTATATCTCTCCTTATTTTGCAACGGATACCGAAAAGATGGAAGCTCAGATGGAAAATCCGTTCATCCTGATATATGACAAGAAGATTTCCGTATTGAAAGAACTTCTTCCAATCCTTGAACAAACGATACAAAGCGGCCGCCCGATGCTGATTATTGCCGAAGATATCGACAGCGAAGCGCTGGCTACTTTGGTGGTGAACCGTCTGCGCGGTTCGCTGAAAGTATGCGCCGTTAAAGCGCCCGGATTTGGAGACCGCCGCAAAGCTATGCTGGAAGATATCGCTATCCTGACGGGTGGTACCGTTATTTCGGAAGAAACCGGTTTGAAACTGGAAGGCGCTACCATGGATATGCTGGGCACGGCCGAAAAAGTAACCGTAAACAAAGATAATACCACTATTGTAAACGGCGCCGGCAATAAAGCGGATATTCAGGGACGTATCAGCCAGATCAAGGCTCAGATTGAAACGACTACTTCGGATTATGATAAAGAAAAACTGCAGGAACGTTTGGCTAAGATGGCCGGCGGCGTTGCCGTTCTTTATGTAGGCGCTCCTTCCGAAATTGAAATGAAAGAAAAGAAAGACCGCGTAGACGACGCGTTGAGCGCTACCCGTGCCGCTATTGAAGAAGGAACGGTTCCGGGCGGCGGCGTAGCTTATATCCGCGCCATTGACAAACTGGAAGGTCTGAAGGGCGAGAACGAAGACGAAACGACAGGTATCGAAATAGTTAAACGCGCTATTGAAGAACCGCTTCGTCAAATTGTGATCAACGCGGGCAAAGAAGGCGCCGTGATTGTTCAGAAAGTAAAAGAAGGAAAAGACGATTTTGGTTACAACGCCCGTACGAATGTTTACGAAAACCTTTGCCAAACAGGCGTTATCGATCCTGCAAAAGTAGCTCGCGTAGCGCTTGAAAATGCAGCTTCTATTGCCGGTATGTTTCTCACGACCGAATGTGTTATTGCCGAAAAGAAAGAAGATAACCCTCCAATGCCTATGAACCCGGGTATGGGCGGCGGCATGGGCGGCATGATGTAATCCATCCTAAGCAAACGTATAAAAGGGAGAAGGGAAAAGTTGTTTCTTTCTCCCTTTTTTATGTTTCGCCCGATTCGGCTATCATCCAGGGGAGTTATCAGATAAAATAAAAAGGGGGAGCTATGAAGATTGTTTTAGCGGCGACCGGAAAAACAGACGCCGCCTGGCTGAGAGAGGGTATTTGTATGTATTGCGAACGGCTGACGCATTATTTCCCCTTTGAAATAAGAACCGTTCCCGACGTTAAAAATGCACGAAACATATCCGAAGAACAGCAAAAGGAGAAAGAAGGCGAGGCTATCCTGAAGATTCTTCAGCCGGGAGACTATTGCGTGCTTTTGGACGAAAAGGGCGGCCAGTTTACCTCTTTGCAGTTTGCCGCTTATCTGGAGAAGAAAACGCACGCCGTACGCCGGCTCGTTTTTATAGCAGGAGGCCCCTACGGCTTTGGCGAAGCCGTGTATAAAGCTGCTCAGGAAAAGATATCGATCAGTAACATGACGTTTTCGCATCAACTGATCCGGTTGATCTTTCTCGAGCAGCTTTACCGGGCTTGCACCATCATCCGCCGGGAGCCTTACCATCACGGGTGAGGCTGTTCCCTACCGGATTTCTACCCACCAGCGAGGCGCTACAGAAGTTTTATCTTCCTGCTCGTGCAGCTCTTTGGCCCGCGCCTTGTCGCTCTCGAAAGATGCGTACGCGCCTCCCATGAAAGAAGACAGGTTTCGCTGAAAATAAGCGTTCAGCAGGATGGCGCGCGGGTTTTGCGGATGTAAGCGCAGGGCCTCGGCATACAGCGAAACAACCCGGCCGGTATATCGCGGCCCGTTTACCTGCGGATCGACCGACATGAGGGCGTAGTAATAATAACCGTTTAGCGTACAGATTTCAGAGCGGATTTGTTCCGACAGGTTTTTCATCCGTTTCAGTTTATCTATGGTTGCGCCGGCCTCCTCTATCAGTTTTTGCTTTGCGCCCGCATCGCCCTCGGCAAAAAAGAGGCTTATGCCGGTATACGCCAGGTAATAGCACGAAACCCAGTCGGCCGGATAAACCGTATGGATTCGCTGGAAACGATTACGCGCCTCCTGCCAATCGGCGGCGGAACAAACGCTGTCCAAACTGGCCACAGCCGCCGTTAATTGCCGGTTTAGCGCGTCTTCCTGCGCATAAACGGCGGTTGCAGCTACGGTTAAAAACAAACTCAAATACATACATGTCATTGTTTTCATACTTATATTATATTAAAAATTAGATACATCGTAAGCGGTATTTCCGCCCAGGGTGATAAATACGCCTATAAAGAAGAAATGCGGCGAAGCATTTGTCATCGGCGCGCCCGAGGCGGTATAGTTATAGATATTTTTCCGGCCCAACAGGTTGGTAGCCGAAGCAAACACAATCAGTTTCTTAGCGGCCAGGAACGTCCAGCTTACATCCAGGCTGTTGTAAGGGGGCGTATGCGCATTCATAAATCCTTCTTTTTGGGGATTATGGTAAGGGCGACCGTCGGCATACCGGTTGGTAAGGCCGGCAATGCTTTTAAGCAGAGGCAAATTATATCGGACCGACAGCGATACGGTATGGCGGGAAGCAAATTGCGGCACGTCTTTTACCGGATAATCCCTGTATTTGCGCCTGGAATAATTGAGCGAGTACGAAAGGCGGAAGTCCAGGCGGCGGATAAGCCCGGCGTCGTAAAAAAAGGCGTCGATACCCTTACTGTACCCGTCGCCCAAAGCGTTTGGCAGTCCGTTTTCCATACAGCTCAGCTTGTCGTACGCTTTGTAATAGGCTTCGAGGCGGTACACCCGGTTGTTTGTTTGCCTGTAGCCTCCCAGTATGGTATGCCGGCAACTTTCGGCCGGCAGACCGGCGTCCCGCAGCATATACTCGTTGTCTGTCAACTGCGTATAACGCCCCGCTACGGCCGAAAGATAATAGCCGCCGTTCAGCCCGTACGTAAAGGCCAGCCGGGGCGTATAATTCCAGGCCCTGTTGATGGTAGTATACTCCGCGCGCGCCGAGAGGGCGACGTTTAACCGGCTGGAGAAGCGAAAATCGCCGGTAGCAAACAGGCCGTTGACGGCATGCCGCAGCGCGCCCGCCGCGCCCAGCTCCGCAGCCGGCGGCGTATACTGCGTATCAAAAAAGCGAATCATCGCTTCCGCGCCGGCCTGCAACTTAAAAAAGCCGGAGAAGCGCTTGTTTAACTTAGTCTTCAGATGCACCTCCCCCTCTTTCAGCCCGAAACGGTCGCCCGCCTGCACCGCGCCGGCGCCCTGCTGACGCCGAAACGAAAAAGCCGCCCCGCCAAAAAAGCGGTATCCCCCGCCCGATTCGTTCCGCCAGGTAGTATTTACGTAGTAATTATCTTCGTTCAAGCCAAACGTCCGGTCGCCGCCGGCCAACTGTTTAAAATGCGTATGGTCGTAGCCGGCATACAGTTTGAGCAGACTTTTATCGGTTGGCTCCCAGCGCGTCTGCGCGCCTGCCGAAAACTGCCGGTACGGGTCTATCCAGTCGTAACGGCTTGGAAACGCCGCATAATAAGGCCCCAAATGATAATAATCCAGGTTAACCGAGGCCGATCCTGCGTCAAAAGCCTTCGTCCCCCCTCCCCCTGCGCCTGCCGACGACAGGTTGACGCCATATTTGCTCACCGGACTTTTATCTTTTGTGCTCAGCGGCAGCACGCCCGATAAGCCCTGCGCATATTCGGGGTCGTACCCCCCCAGCGAAAAGGTCATCCCCTCAAACATAAACGGCGAGTACCGCCCGCGCGCCGGCTCGTTTTCGCTGCTTGTGGTATACGGATTCAGCACATGCATATCATCCATATAGGTTTGCGTTTCGCGCCCTTCGCCTCCCCGTATAAAAAGTTTGCCGCTTTCCGCGTTCACCTGCATGCCGGGCAGCGTAGCGACCGACCGGTATAAATCGCCCGCCGAGCCTCCAATCGTTACCACGTCTACCGCATTCATCTTCTGCCACTGGCTGTTGCCGTTTAGCTGATAGCTCCCCGCCACCACCTCCACCTCGTCCAGCCCTACATATTGCTCGCGCAGGCAAATGGTAAGCCTGTCCGGCGCGGGCAAGGCCAATACCTCCGTATACGTTTCGTAGCCAAGCGCCATGGCCGTAAGGATAACCGTGTCCGCGGCGGAGGCAGTAAAGCTAAACGCCCCTTCTTCGTCGCTGCTCCCGCCCTCCAGCGTTTCTTTTATAAAAACGTTTACGTAGGGCGTCGGCCGCCCCCCTTCGTCTACTACAATTCCCCGAATCGTGTGTTGCGCCCATGCGCAGCCCGCAACTGCCAGAAATAAAAAAATGCATCCCATCCGTTTCATACCTGCAACCTCCATTTGATTTGCCGCAAATGTAAAGCCCGCCCGCCACCCGTCCAAATACCTGTGACAGACAGCCGCCGTATGTGACGAACAAACGCCTCAACCCCCGTCCGTCCCAAATTTTGTGACGAATAACACGCCTCATCCTTATCAGGGCGCGCCCCCCGAAGTACGGGGGTCGGGCTTTCCGCTGCAAGTCCTCGCTCGCCTGCGGCTCGTTCCGGGCTATCCGCTACAATCCCTCGCGCGTCGCTCCGCTCAAAGGCTCGCGCTTCGCGCCTCGCTCCGCCAAGGAGACGCAAGCATTGCGTCTCCTTCGCGTGCGCCCCCCGATACGGCCGGATATACCTGCGCGAAAGGGAGCGCTTTTCGCAGAAACAGACTGCGTTTAAATTTTCATAAATACCCGTCTAAAAAAACACGCTGTGTTTTTGAAAATTCTTACTGTGTTTTTGAAAATTCTTACTTATGTTTTTTGAAAAACACAGTATGTTTTTCAAAAAACACAGTGTGTCTTTTTGAGGGGTCTTTTACCCGCCAAAAAATACGCGCCAGGCCGCC
>JAIRYL010000031.1 GCA_031267775.1 Tannerellaceae bacterium | reverse complement strand
AAAATAGGCGTTGAACGTAGCGTCCTTGCCGCTGTCGTGGGCTTCAAAAATGGTCATGAAACCGGCTATATTAACCGGATCGTCCTCCGTACCAGTCGCGGTTGGACTTCCAGAAGTAGATACATATACGTCTTTAGCTTCCAGTTGAGCAGTTGCGCAAATAAGTAATGCGACTAAAATAAACAGTTTGGTGTTGACTAACTTTCTCATCTTATTGCAGGTTTAAATTGTTTGCGTGTAAAATACGTTGCGTTGCTTCGCGAGCGTGAAGTTTGTCGTGGACGTTCGGGCTAGCGTAGACGCCGGCAGGGTTTTGTCTTTTTTCATCCTTTAGAATATTGTTATCCCGCTCAGTCCCGGCGCGAGGTTATTCATTGGTTTCCGAAAGAGCGGGACTGCCGCTCTCTCCGTAGAGGGGGCGGGCGTCTTCGGTATGCGCGTCATACCTGTTAGCTGCGTACAGGTTTAAATTCTATGTGTTTACTACTTTCCCCGACCGCATAGATTATACGGTCGATTAATTTCAGCAGGGTACGGGGCGTTTGGGGTTGGGGCGGCCGTCTTGCGCCGCGTTTAAGTTATCGGTTGAAAATAAATTGAATAAGCCGATTTATTTTATGATTCGGAAAGCGTTTGAGTTTATAATTTAATTCCTACATTCGCGTTTAATTAATCGACCCTTTTTATTGAACTTCTTTATCGCCGCGCGCTTACAAATCCCACACAATACCTGACGCCGTCGTCGTTTGCTTAGGAGGCGTCTGGAAATAAATCATACATTTATCGGCCTGTTTTCCGCCATCCTTCAGCCTGAAAATACTTACATGCCCCGGTATGCGCGCATTTTCAGGCTTTGTCCGGCAAAAAACAGTTCCAATAAATTTGTATAATTTATTTCCAGACGCCTCCTAAGGAGGCTATACGATTTGCAAGTGAAATATCTTGGAAATACCGGTTACAATAATTTGGATACCGATACAGAAAGTGATAAATGCAATTAATTTGTTAAGCGCCATATTACCCGAGCGTCCGAGTTTTTTCATTATGCGAGTTCCTTGCAAGAGGAAAATATAAAGTATACCCAGCAAAGAGATAATGGCAAGGGCTATTAATGCATAGTTGAGGCCGGTTGAAAGAAAATTGCCTTTTACAACGGCCGAAGCCATTAATGTAAATATAACAGACATGCTGCCGGGTCCCAGACTGACAGGAAATGATATGGGATAAAACAGTTTTTTTTCTATATCGTCTGAAATTATCTTATCCATTGCCGACCGTGTTTTGTCTGTTTTTCCGCTTTCCGAATCCGAAAGCCATTCCAGCCCTGTTTTACAGATGATAATTCCGCCGCCTAATTGTATAACCGGTATGGCCAAGCCGAAAAGTAATAAAATGAGATGTCCGGCTAATAAGCTTCCAATGCCTGTCAATATACAATTGGCGATGATTTTCTTTACATAAATTTTTCGTTGCATATCGTCCAGCCCTTCCAGGAAACCGTTTATAATGAAGCCTCCGCCTATTGGATTCATAACGGGGAATAAGGCGATAAAAGAAGATACGAATGCGTAGATATAATCATGTATAGACATAAAAACGAGCGTTTGCGTTATCAATTAAACCTGTGTATGTAACATTGTAATAAATATAAATGTTGCATCTGATTTTGCCTCTGCAAAAATACGTCAATTATTTATTCAACATCCACCAGTTCGGCTAATCTTACATTTAATACGCGCGCAATTTTCAGTAACGTGCCGATTGTCGGGTTTGTTCGGCCTTTCTCTATCCGTATTAAATTAGGCTTTTCAAAATCACATTTGTCACTCAAATCTTGGAGAGATAAGTTTTTAGCTTCTCTTAGTTCTCTGATCTTGACGCCAATTTTAACAAAAACTTCGTTTTTTTCCATAAAAATGTGATTTTATGTTTGATAACAAAGTTTTATTTTTACTTTTGCAGCGTCGCTATCATTTATGACAGCGGCTGGAGAGGTAAGTGAAAATCCGTTTATAGGATAGGATTGGCTCTAAAAATATAAACGCAATACATGAATCCTATACTGAAATTTTTTGTACTTATATCTATACTATTCCCTGCCACAAGTAATGCCGCCGGCATTCCTTATACGCCGCAGGTTATTAATTATTCTGTAGCTAATTACAAGGCTGGAAACCAGAACTGGTCGGTATCGCAGAGCGCTAACGGGCGAATGTATTTTGGAAATAACAGGGGATTGCTGGAGTATGACGGGGTACGCTGGAAATTGTTTATACTGCCCAATAATGCGGCAGTGCGTTCGTTATATACAAAAAACAACCGTATTTATGCAGGCTCTTTCGAGGAGTTTGGCTATTTTGAAGCCGACGCCGACAACCGGCTGGTTTATTATTCCCTGAAAGACAAGGTGGCGGATTATACCTTTTTCAACGATGAAATATGGACTATTAACGAATACGGCGGGGAGATATACTTTCAGTCTTTTGCTTCCTTTTTTATTTATAACGGCGACAGGGTGCGGCGGGGAACGTCGGATTTTCCCCCCTTCTTTTTTTATTCGTTGAATGAGAGGCTATATGCCCATTTTATTGACGAAGGCTTTTATCAGAAAGAAAAAGATTCGTTTGCAAAGCTGGTTTCCAGCGCAGAATTAGCCAATGACAATGTTGTGGGCGTGTTGCCGTTCAAAGGGCGTTTACTATTGGTTACGGCGCATAACGGACTGTATATTTTTGACGGGGATAAGGCTAAACCCTGGCATATTCCCTGCACGGATATTTTGAAAACAAGCGTGGCCAACCGCGTGGCCATGACGCATGATTCCACCTATATTATCGGCACCATCTCGAACGGAATAGTAGCTATAAATACGGATGGAAAGATGGTATGGCATATCAACCGGGAAAATCATCTGGCAAACAACACCATCTTGGGCTTGCATGTAGACTCGCAGAACAATCTCTGGGCAGCTTTAGATAATGGAATCGCCCATATCCAAACCAATTCTCCAATCTATATTTATGAAGACAAGGATGCGCAAATAGGGATGGTTTATGATATGGCCATCAAGGATGATCGGATGTATCTGGCTACGAATCAGGGAATATATACGTATTCCGACAGCGATCCGTATCCCCGTCTGTTGCCGGAAATAAACGAACAGACCTGGTTTATCGATCATTTTGACAATCAACTGATAGCCGGATACAACCGGGGGACGTTGTCGGTATCGGGACGGACAACCCGGCAAATTGCCGGGCCTAACGGCGGCGGCACGGCTATGAACCGGTGTATTATACACGGACAGGAAATTCTGCTGCAAGCGTCTTATACGTCGCTGAGCGTTTTTAAGAAAGGGGAGAAAGGAGAGTGGCTGTTCAGCCACAATATAGACGGATTCAGCCATCCGGTTCGTTCTTTTGAAGTAGACCCGGCCGGCAATATATGGATCAGCCACATGTATAAAGGCGTTTACCGGATTACGCTGGACGAAACGCTCCGGTTGGTTAAAACCAATGATTATATCGGTATGATAGATGAAAAAAATCCGAATGTAAGCATGAAGGTTATGAAATTGAGAGGAAGAATCGTCTTAACCGACGGACGCTCGTTTTATACGTATGAAGACCTTTCCCATCAGATTGTTCCCTATGCCGTATTAAATGAAAGTTTGCAGGAGATGGGCGATACGTATCGCATTATTTCCCTGAATAACGACCGTTTTTGGTTTATACGCAACTCCGAATATGTTTTGGTGAATCATGCCGAAGGGCGTTTTTACCCAACCATCCGCATCCCTTTTTCTCTGTTTAAAAACCCGATTATTGAAGATAGAGCCAACATTTATGTAGATAAAAACGGTATCTCTTATTTTTGCCTGAATGGCGGGATTGCCCGTTTTGACCCGAAACAGTTGAACCGGGAAGAATTTCTTTTTGATTTTGCCGATATAAAAGCCTGTAACCGGAATAACGAATACAGGTACCTGCCCTGCGCCGGAGGGAGCGGCGCCCCGGTGGCGCTGGACTATCAGCATAATCATATCGTTTTTGAACTGTCCCTTCCGGAATATAGCCGGCGGCCTGTCAGCGTATATTACAAGCTGAAGGGGTATGACCTGGACTGGACGCCGGCGCCGGCTGATTATGTAATCAATTATTCCAATATCCCCACAGGGTCTTATACGTTTGAAGCGCTGTTGAAAAATATAAAGGGCGATCCGGTTGTCTCTTTAAGCTATCCGTTCAAGGTAAAACCCCCTCTTTACCTGTCGCTTCCGGCCTTTGTTTTATATATCCTGTTGTTTGCCGCCCTGTTTACGGGTGGAATAAAAGCGTACACGGCAAGCGTAATCCGAAAGAAAAACAGACAGATTGAAGAGCAAAAAAAGAAACAGGAACAGCAGTTGAGAGAGCAGGAAAGACTTATTATTACACTTCAAAACGAAAAGCTGGAAGGCGAATTGAGCTATAAAAGCAAGGAACTGGCAAGCGCCACCCTGTCGCTGATTGCTATAAATGATTTCCTGACGGCCTTGCGGAAAGACATACAGGCGCAGGTAGTAAACGGGAATTACACAAAGAAATATTATGACAAATTACTCCGGTGGATAAACGAAAACCTGACGAAAGAAGACGAATGGGATATTTATCAGCATAATTTCGACCGGGTGCACGAACACTTTTTCAGAAAACTAAAAGCGCGCTATCCCGACCTTACGCCGGGCGATTTGCGCATGTGCGCCCTTCTGCGCCTGAACATGCCGACAAAAGATATGGCTAAAATGCTGAACTTGTCTGTCCGGGGCGTAGAAGGGGCGCGCTATCGGCTGCGAAGAAAACTAAGCCTTCCCGAAGGCGAAAACCTGATTGATTTTATGATTACGTTCAAATAGGCGCATGTAAAAAGACGCTGCGGCCCTATTCGCGGGTTTTATTTCGGATAATTCCGATACGCCGCCCCCCAAAACAGGCCTCGGCCGGGAGCAAAAACGTTTTTTTTATGCCAGTCCCACTAAAAAGCCGGATACATACAGCCGTTTTCGTTCCGTCGCCCCGGCCGATCCGGTTGCGGACAGTTTCCGGCTGAAAATCGCCCCGGTCGCTTCCTTCCCGACGTCTTCCGGCAAGGAATCGCCCCGGCCGCTTTCCTGCCGACGTCTTCCGGCAAGGAATCGCCCCGGTCGCTTTCCTTCCCGACGTCTTCCGGCAAAGAATCGCCCCGGCCGATTCGTAGCCGACGTCTGCCGGAGGTCGGGATTCCACCGTATCTTCCGGCAGATGGCAGATGGCGACTCATTCTTCCCTGTAATTTCCAGGCAGGATGTTCTTCTTCCGGCGCGCTACGCGGAAATTAGACGCGGCGCTCCCGGATATCTTAATCATATTTATTAACGGTAAAACCCAATTTCCCTAATCCTTCCCGTATCTCCGGACAACTCATAAAGAGTTTCCACAACAAGCCCATGCGATAATTTTCTATCATAGGAGCTATTGTACACTGGTCTATCGCTAAATATCGTTGAGGATACCAATTGTGCTCTATGCTGAAAGCGTCGTAAAACCCATACTTACCCCATATTTTATCGCCCAGGTCGAAATAGAAATGCTTCAGGGCTTCGGATGATTCTTCCGGCGTGTAGGGATAGCTGCTCAGCGCCGCCGTAGGCGTTATAACGCCGCAATCATTCTGAAATGGCATGTGCGCGCTGTAGCCATTGATGGAATAGCTGGCCGTAAGGCCCCAGCAGTTGTTGGCATATCCTTTAAACCCGTTGGGGTTCCGGATACAGTACGTATAATTGACGAGCGTCTGATTTTTGTTGAGCGTCCAGTAGTCGGCATACTCGTCATGTAATTCGCGCGGATCGAGGCCCACGTATGAATAATGCGCCCAAAACAGCGGGCCGCCGTAATCTTCCGCCCCGTTGAACTTCAGCACAAGCGGCAGGTCGTATGCCGTCTTGTCGCTTTTGATTTCTCCTCCGCGCGCCCATCCGTTTCGATAGGCCGACGCCGGAACAGGATAAGTAGGCGAAGAAGCCGCCAGCACATACGCGATAAGACATTCATTGTACCCTTGGAGCGGGAAATTCATTTCCCACTCGTATTCCGGGCTCCAATGCCAGTAGAGTACGTCTTTTCCATTCAGATACCAATTCCACTCCATTTCCTGCCAAAGCCCGTTTATTTTGGCAGCCAGCGCTTTTTCGTTTTCATTTCCTTCCGAAAAATACTGGCGGACACACAGCAAGCCCTGCATAAGGAATGCGCTTTCTACCAGGTCGCCTCCGTTGTCTTTCGCGCCGAAAGGTTTTACCTTTCCCGTAGGCCCTGTAATCCAGTGAGGCCATACGCCGTGAAAGCGGTCGGCTTTTCCCAGATAATCAACGATTTTATGCAGCCGTTCCGTTCCTTCTTCCCGCGAGATAAATCCACGTTCTATCCCTACTAATAAGCCGGCTATGCCAAAACCGCTTCCGCCGGTAGTAATCACGTTGGCGTCGTTTTCAGGATAATCGCCGTCGATATGAACGCGCTCGCAAGCCAGTCCGGACGTTTCCTCAGCGCCTTCCCACATATAATTGAAGTGCGCCTTCTGAATATAAGTAAGAAATTCGTCGTCCGATTCAAATTCCATCCGGCGGTTTGTCTCCGTCACATCGTAGTTATAATCGTATTTTTTATTTTGTTGGCACGACGCTAAGCTTAGTACCGACGCCAAGCTTAGTATCAGCCGCCCGCAGTTTCTTTTCATGCTGTTTTTTTTATGTTATTACCAAGGCTACCCCTCTGTCCGGGTCTGTTACCGTCCGGGATATAATTCTCCGTTACCGCCACGGTTCCAACTGGTAAGTACGGCCTTTATCTTTCCCAACTGAACGCCTGTCAGATTGTATTCGTTTTGTCCCGAATGATGTTCCGCGCTATAATATCCCGAATAGTTTACATCCTTTAATACCTGTAAACGCTGAGGCAAAAGAGGGTCTTCGCAACAATCCCAGGGTATATGCGTATGCGCTACATAAGGAGCAGCCGCTTTTTCTGCCGCCAGATTGTCTTCTTTTGTACCCAGCCATCCGCCAAAGTGCATACATATACCAAATCCGGGATGGTCTACAGCCTTTATCAATTGTTCCATGCATCCCCAGTAACATTCGGGGCCCCAATGGTTTTCGGCTCCTATCCTGAATCCGTTATCATAAGCTACGGCCGCCAATTCTTTATAGCGTTTTACAATGTAATCAAATTCCTGCGCCGTCCACCCGTCTGTTTCTTTACGGCCTTCCGGCATATACGGGCCGGCGTCAAAGCGAACAAAACCTGCTCCCAGCCGCTTGGCTATTTGCATATAACGGTCTTGCATCGAGCGCAGTTTCTGCGGGTCGTCGTCCCGCGAGGGCATGATGTGAGCGCCGTCTACCGCAATGTCGGGAACGACCAACTGCCGGTCTTCAAGCGCCGAATGTACGTTGTCTATAAAAGCGTCGTCTACGCTTGTAAACATACCATTCCAAAGGTCGGCGGCGTCTAATCCATACCGGTATTTGCATGATTCGAAAAAGTGGAATATGTCCATCATGCCGGCGTCTACAAGTCCATGAAAAGAATAAGAAAGCATAGAAATACGCAACGGTTGTATGGCGTTTTTATTTACGGCCGTTTCTGCTGTCGTTCCGGCAACTTTACTTGCCGGCGCCGCGGCAATAGCGGCAGCGCCCAGGATTGATTTTTTGAAAAAATTACGTCGTGTTGTCATGATCAGTGTGTATTTAAGGTATAAGAATTACATTTCCCATCCTTTACGGATTTTACGGGTAAGCAGTTTGTCGGCTTTCTCATCATTGGTAATGATTCGCCCGGCAGGGTCGTACTCCAGTTTTTTCCCGTTGCTCATCAGCGAGACGGAGCCTAAATTGAACGTTTCATTCACCTCTTTCGCATATTCGAACGAACCGGGGCCTTTCCCTTTTCCCCGGCAACCGTCGATCCATTTCTGCAACCAAGGCGCGGTTGGTTCTTCCGTACTGCGCGAACGTTCAGTCGTCAGAGGCTCGGAAGGAGGATATAAGGCCGCCCGGCTGCCGACTATTTTCGGTTCTTCGCGCAGAAATCCGGAGACAATGGCCCCCTTATCGCCAATAAACATCATCCCTTCTATCGGCAGATCGTCTGCTTCATATCCTTCAGGCGCCTGAGGTTTCATACCTCCATCATGCCATTGGAGAATAATTTTTTCCGGTCTGTTTTTATACGGAACTTCAAACCGGTATGCGGCGGCCATCGGATAAGAGTAATCATTGATAATAGTTGCCGGCACATTATTTTTCAATCCGATAACGCGGGAGAAGCGAGTACTTACAGACGACGCCGAATCGAGCTGTAAGGCGTCGAATACAGGCCAGAGGCTGTAATACCCCATATCGGCAATAGCGCCGGCTCCAAACTCATACCATCCCCGAAACGTAGCATGCGTATATTGCGGATGATAATCGCGCATTTCCGCCGGGCCGAGCCATAGATCCCAATTGAACCCGTCGGGTACAGGCGGTTTGTCGGCAGGGATAACCGGATATTGCGGCCATACGGGGCGGTTGCTCCAGTTGTGGATTTCCTTCAGTTTACCAATGGCTCCGGCGTCTATCCATGTTTTAATTTGAGCCATGTCGCCGTCGGCAAAAGCGTTGTGCGCCATCATGTGCGTGGATAGCGCCGACGCTTTAGCGGCGTCGACTACCTTCATGGCTTCCGTCATCTTGTTTCCCAAAGGTTTGTGCATGATGACGTGCTTGCCCCTTTTGATACAGTCTAACGCCTGATACGCATGCTGATGGTCGGGCGACATGATTTTCACGGCGTCTACGTCTGTCATTTTATCCAATACTTCCCGATAATCTTCCTTTGCCGTTATAGACCCTTTGTATCCGGGGCGATTCTTCCGGTAATACGTTTCGATCACCTCTTTCATAATATTCCGGCCTCCGGGGATACCTTTGATTCCCTCTTTCCAGGCCGGTTCTCCAATCAACTGCCGTATGCCGTTCCGAATACCGGTTTCGCTCCAATAGATGTAGTCGTAACTTTCGCGATTCGGGTCGGCAATCCCGACGATTTCAATAGCAGGCGCGCTAAGCAGCGCGCCTATTTCGGACAGTCCTTGCGTTCCGCAGCCAATATGAACCATACAAATCTTGTCGCTCGGAGCAACCATACCCTTCTTTGCCGCAGCAAATACATGATTCGGGATGATACTGAAAACTCCGACAGCCATACTTGTAGAAAGAAAAGAACGACGGTTCATGGCGGCTGATAATGTACCATTTACTTGTTTTTCCATGTCTGTATTATTTTTCGGCATTAAAGATAGACTGAATTTCCTGTTGCGTCAGCGCTTTATCAAATATTCTCAGTTCGTCTATCAGACTTTGATCCGAGAGATGATCCCAGCCGGTGAAACGCGGCGCTCCCGATCCGATTGACAGAAGAGAACAGTCATTCCAGTCCACCCCGCTAAAGTCGCCCTGACAAACGACTTCCCCATTGAAATAAACGGCGCAGGAAGAAGCGGATATCGTAAATGCCATGTGTACCCATCCCGCATGAGCCGGGTCGAGCGAGGCTACGTCGCCTCCGTCAAACCAACTTTCGCTTTCTCCATTGCCTGCATTCAGTTTGAAGGTTTGTTTGGCGTCGCTGCCTTCGCGGAAAAACCGGAATCCGCTTACGCGATTGTTCATTAGTCCCGGATTAGCCGGGTCTTCCGGACTGATAACGAGAATACCGGCACGGTCGGGCGACGCATTCAGGTTATACCAGAACGACGCCGTCAGTTCCGGATGCAGCAGGTTGATGTTTTTTTCACTGTCTTGCGTGGGGAAAGTAAGATAACCATCCGCCGCGCCGGCAAAGGCTTTCCCCTTTTTCCCACTGTCCGCAAAGCCGGGATTACCCGTTCTTGCGGCATAATTGATACTTACCAGCTCCATGAAATCGCCGTTGAAAGGCATATAGAATATTTCATGGTCGTATACAGGTTTGTATGGCGAGACTTTTTCAAAGGTAACCGACGCCGAACTTGTTTTGCCCGACAGATCGTTTGCCGCAACGGTCAGGGTATGCGTTCCGTTTACCAGTTGGTTGTAGTTGAACGCTTCCACAGCCCGGCGGTAATCCTTGAACTGGGTGAACGTTGTGATTTCCTTCTTATCGAGGCTTACCGAAACAGACTGGAGTTCAATGTCGTCTACCACTTCAATTTCAATGTTTATGGAAGTTATGTCTTCTTTCACCTGAATCAGGGTTCCCTCCGAGGGATAATTGATTTTTATGGCAGGAGGCGTTTCGTCTGTTCCCGGCGCAATCGGCGTAATCGGGTCTATGCCTTCGTTGCAGGCAGTCAAACAGGCAATCAGCAAGCAGGCTGAGCTATATTTTATCGTTTTCATGCGTATCTGTTTTTTAGTTGGTACTCTGTTTTTTTTATTCTCCTTTCAAGGCCGGAAGCAAGTCGACCTGATTCTGCGGATAAGGCAGAAAAATAAGATCAGGATGAAAGGTTCTTTCGTCGTAGGATAGCTCGTTGAACTTTTCCAGCCGGATCATATCGTAAAAGCGCGTGCCCCATTCCATAGCCAGTTCGGCCAGCTTTTCATCCATTACCTGATCGCTTGTCACTCCCGAAAGCCTGTTTAATCCGGCGCGCGTCCTGATCAGATTTACGGCGTCGTCGGCGCTTATGGAAGAGGCCGACGCGCCGCGCGTCAGCGCTTCGGCATACATCAGCAATATTTCGGCATAACGGATGCAGGTGAAGTTCTTGTTTGAGCCGTATTCCGTACGTCCGGGTATATACTGGTCGGTCGGCAGGTAATGCTTTCCGCTGGAGAACAGGGCGCGCGCAAAATCGTTGATAACGTCTCCCGAGCGCGTTGTGTTCGATATCCATTCCGGTAATACGGCATATTTCGGGTCTGCCTTTATTTCGGCGATACCCCTGTCGGTAAACAAGACGCTTGTTTCCAGGCGTATGCTTTCTCCTCTGTCAAGCATAAATTTAATATACTTCAGGCTAGGTTCAAAAAAGCCCCATCCGCCGCCCAGCCCGGCAACCTTGGGCGTCCAGTTTTCGGGGCCGTAAAAGCCGAAAAGATGTCCTTTCCTGTCTCCCGAACCTTGTCCGAAATCAGAATATTGCCATTCCAGCAGGTTTTCCTTATTTAATTTTCCTTTGGTTTTGAAAAGTTCATAAAAGTCGGTTTCCAGTTCAAATTTACCGGATTGAATAATCTGCGCCGTTGCGTCGGCCACCGCCTGATAGTTTTTAAGTTCCAGGTTGGCCAAGGCTTTTATGGCCAAAGCCGTATATTTGGTAACGCCTCCCCTTATATCCGAACGGTCGCGGGGATGCATATCCGGAAGAACAGGAATAGCTTCGTCCATAAGTCCGGATAAATACTGCATCACCTGGTCTTTAGACGAGAGTTCGGTTGTCAGCAGGTTCGTAGGGTCAAAATCAAGCGGGATAAACACGCTTCCCCAAACGCGCGACAAATTAAACATCAGGAAAGCCCGTATTACTTTCGTTTCGGCAATGTATTGTTCAGCCAATGAGCCGTTCGCCCCGTTTTCCTTATACATTTCAATCTGGTTGATGGCGGAACAGGTAGTATATACCTTGTTATAGGTGGCTTCCCAGAGCGAGTTATACATCCAGTAGTCTTTATTATACCTGAAAAAGTCGGTTTCCATAAAATCCTGCTGGTCTCCCAGTCCGCCGGCGTTTACGTCGTCGCCCCGTACGGCGATAAGCGGGAAACATTCCCAGCCCATATCGTAAGCGGTAGCATATACGCCGATAACGGGCAATATCATATCGCCAGCCCTTGTATAGTCGGTCTCTTCCGTAAAAGCTTTGTTTTCAGCCGGCTCGTCCAGCAAATCATGGCATGCGGTTAAGGAAAAAAGCAGCATGGCGACGGAACATATCCAATATATTTTTATCTGTTTCATTTTATTTCTTTTTACGATTAAAACTTTATATTCAATCCAATGGTATAAGTTGCCGGCACAGGATACGCCTGCGTGTCGATACCGTTTGCTACTTCGGGATTAAATCCATTGTAGCCGAATACGGTCAGCGGCCGGTCGGCAGTGAGGGATATCCGCATGGCAGGCATATCGAAACCAAACCATATCTGCCTTTTGATATTGTAAGCCAATTGAATATTCTGTATTCTGAAAAACGCTCCGTCTTCTACGAAATAATTGCTCATTTTCTGGTTCCATCCTTTCCTTAATCCGGCAGACGAAGGATATTTGTCGGATGTTCCTTCTCCATGCCAACGATTCATGGCCAGATCGGCGTCAATATTGGTATCATTTGTCCAGATATATTCTCCCCGTTTACGGTTGAGTATTTTGTTACCCGATTGCCCCATGATATTAACCGACAGGTCGACGTTCTTATAGCCGGCTCCGATATATCCGCCATACATAAACGTAGGGAAATAAGACCCCAACACCACGCGGTCGTCGTCATTGATTACATCGTCTCCGTTCTGGTTTTTATATTTAAAATCGCCCGGAACCAATCCATTGGCTACTGCGGCGGGATCGGCGTTTATTTCGGCTTCGTTCTGATAAACGCCCGTCACTTCATAGCCATAAAAGGCTAATAAAGGTTCGCCCACGATGGAGCGCTGACGAAACTCTGCGCTTCCGCCGTCTATATAGGGTTGTCCAAACAGGTCGCGCACTTCGTTCTTCAAGGTCGAAATATTGAAGCCGATATTGTATCTGAAATCCTTCCGTATCTCGTCTTCCCAGTTTACAGCCAGTTCAACGCCCGAATTCCGGATAACGCCCACATTTCTCATCACCGTACCGCCTACGGCAGGTATATTTACGTTAATCGCCGCATTTTTGGTATCGCGTATATAGTAATCAGCTTCAAGATTCAATCTGTTTTGAAGGAAATTGGCCGATAACCCCACATTGGTTTCTTCCGTTTTTTCCCATTTGAGCGAAGAGAAAACGCCCGAAACAGTCGTTCCCGAAAGGAGTACATCGTTGATGGCGGTGGTAATCAGGCTGGTCGTTAACGCGCCGTCGCTGGCCTGTATCTTGTCGTTTCCGAGCTGTCCCCAGCTTGCGCGTAATTTCAGGTAATCCACCCAACCGTTATCTTTCATAAATCCCTCTTCAGACAACACCCATCCGGCTCCTACGGTGGGGAAATAACCCCATTTTTCCTGGTACTTGGAACTTCCGTCTGCCCGCATCGTTCCATACAGCAGGTATTTGTTGGCGTAATTATAGGAGATACGTCCAAAATACGACGTCCCGTACTGGCGTGTTCCCTTGTCTTTTACATCATCAGTCGAAACGGTTTCCGCCTGGTCGATATACCACGATTGTTCTTGCCCGACAGGAAAGTTCAGCCCTTTAGCCTCAAGCAGGGAATAAGATTCGTCGCGGAAAGAAGAGCCGGCCATGACCGAAAAACTGTGATTGCCTGTTTCTTCCGTATACGTCAGCAGGTTATCCCAGGTTATATCCGAATAGGTTATGGCTCTTTTAATGATGGAAGCGTCTTTCCGCTGAAAATTATCGCCCAAATAGTACGGGAGCAGAACCTCCCGCTCATTCAGGCCGGTATAGGCCTGGTTATAACTTGTTTTAAAAGTTAATTTCTGAGGAACTAAGGCGATACTTGCATAAAAACTGGCGAGTAATTTCTTTATAAGATGCTTTTTATTCGAGTATGCAAGCGCAGGGAACGGATTCTGTCCGCCCCGGTAGCCTAAGTCTTGAGCATTCGCAAACTTATCCGGCGTAGCAACTTCGTTTGATTCATCGTAAATCGGGAGAATCGGTACGGCAATATAAGCCTGGTTCCAGGCTCCTTCTTCTTCAGGATATTTGGTAGCCTGGCTCCAGATAACATTTCCCCCCAGCGTAAGCCAGTTGGTCGCTTTGTAATCCAGCTTGCTGCGAAGGTTGAAACGTTCGTATTCATTCTTCATATCCAGGATACCTTCCTGTGCAAAATAGTTTGTCCCGATGGAATAAGAAGCTTTGGAGCTTCCTCCCGATACGTCCATACTATAGTTCTGGATACGAGCCGGGCGCAATATTTCCTTGTACCAGTCGGTATTTACGTCCGGCACATTCGGATTAATACGGCTTCGTCCGTAACGCAACATTGCCTTCTCGATGTTACTGATATCGGAAGCCGATCCCGATTCCATAGCCATACCGGCGTATTGTTCGGCATTTGCCATTTTAAGTACATTCCGGGCTGCCTGATAACCAAAATAACCATCAAAGGTCACCTCCGTTTTCTTGTCGTATCCTCCTGATTTTGTTTCGATCAGGATAACGCCATTCGCCGCCCTCACGCCGTAAATAGCTGCCGCCGAAGCGTCTTTTAATACCGACATGGAAACGATATCCGCCGTGTTCAGGAAGTCGATATTGCTGTAAAATATTCCGTCCACAACGTATAGCGGCGCTTCATTGCTACCCCTCCCGTCATTGTCGTCCCCGTCGCTGCGCGGATACGAACCTACGCCTCTGATCCGTACAGAAGGAGAATTACCCGGTCCGCCGTCGCTTACGATCTGAAGCCCGGCAACCTTGCCCTGTAACGCTTGCATCGCTTGTCCGGCAGGCGTTTTCATAAGATCTTCCGATCGCAGGGTGGTAATGGAAGACGTAAGGTCTTTCACTTTACTGGTTCCATAACCAATAACCACCACTTCCTCCAGGCGTTGCGTGTCTTCTGTCAATTCTACCTGTACGACAGCCCTTCCGCCGACAGGAATTTCTTCGGTCAACATTCCTATATAGCTAAAGACAAGGACAGCGTCGCCCGGAACGTTGGATAATGTATAATCTCCGTCCGGCGTTGTTATCGTACCATTTGTTGTTCCCTTTACCTGTACATTGACGCCAATAGCAGGGAATTTGGTGGTTTTTTCAGTTACTTTACCTGTAACTGTCAGATTGTTTTGAGCAAACACCCATAGAGCGGACGCCTGCAAAAATAGACAAAGCAAAAATTTAACTTTCATTCGTTACAATTTTAGGTTTAACATATCTTTAGTAGTGTTTGCGCAAAAGAACATGGAATGCCTAAAAAATGCAAAATTCATCCTACGTAACCATTACGATGCAAAAACAAAAAAGATCCCCACGCTACGTTTTTAGTACGATGCCTTGTATTATCCGCATGATTATCAATTTGATAAAACGGAAGTAGAAATTCGCGGCGTTTCCGGGAAAATGCAATTTTTCAAGTTTTATACGGGATGATAAGCAGACGGAAAAACAAAAAAAATCATTATAGCGTTTTTTCCAAATCATTATAATGATTTCCCGAGTCCATTATAATGATTTTTCCTGTTTTTAAAAAAGCTCCGAAGCAAAGAGCGACGGGACGCCCCTAATATCAGGATGACACAGTAATCCGAAACTGCCCGGCCTTGAACGTTTAACAAAAACTCCGATACCAAATGAATGATATCGGAATTATCTGAAAGGTTCTTTTTTTAGGGAGCGGGCAGGTTATAAAACCAAGAAACGCATTAAACAATCAGATTTAACGCGTTTTGAATCTTTGCGTTAATGTCTTTCAATGCAAATACCAGCGTTTTCATCTCATCCTCCGTGAAAGAACAAATCATGCCGTTTTTAAGATTACCGTTCAATTTTTGGGAAAACCAATACTTGCTTTTATGAAAATATTCGCGTGCAATGTATGCCATCGATACAACGCCGAGTATTTCCTGCAGTTTTAATCTAATTGTCGCTTCATTACAAAACTCTTTTATGCGTTTTGCATCTGAATGCGCGGAGTTGACGAAAGCTTTTGCAAATTCCTGTTTTTCTTCTTCTGTTTTAGATTGTAGATTATTTCGTAATTTGACGTCAAAAACTTTACGTTCCTCTTCTGTTTTCAGAGAGACGAACTCTCTTTTTAATTTTTCAATTTCTTTTCTTGCATCCATATTGCTGTGTTTTTTGAGTGTCTTAAAGAGTAACTCCGAAAGGTCTATCGTTGTTTTTTCAATAATTTATAGAGGTCGGCTAACAAATCAAGGCATTCGTCTATCTCTATTTTCCATTCTGATTGAGAAGTCATTTGGGTTATTTCTTTCTCATACCGAATATAAAATTGAAGCATTTCTTCTTCTTCTTTTATACGAGCCTTTAATTCTTCCTCATTCATCACTTTAATTACCTCTTGTTTGACTTTACAAAAGTAAGTAAACTATGGTTTACCGCCCAACTATTTCACTGTTTTTTCTTGTTTTTTCCCGTATCCGACATAAAAGAAGCGAATGAGCCGGCAATGGAGATTCTTTTTTTGATGCGAAGTTTGAGAATGAAAGGAATGTGTTAAAGTAGAAATAACGAATAATAAAGAAAATAAAAACAAGGGTTGCTATTTGAAAAACAACTTTCTTTGCGGCTGAATTGTTTTAAATGGGTATGGGAGCTTTTACAACGGAAGAATTTGAGCGCAGTTTCAAAGAATTATATCAACCCTTATGTTTATTTGCTCTTCGCTTTACCAATAAGGTAGACGATGCTGAAGACGCCGTGCAGCAAACATTTGCCGACCTCTGGGATAAACGAACGGGTATGAACCGTATTCTTAACCTGAAAGCTTATTTGTTTCAATCGGTTCGTAACCGTTCCTTGTCTGTTATCGCTAAATCCGAATGGATACAATCTGAAGAACTATTCCCGGATGTGGAAGATTGTTCGTTAGAAGAAAATATCTACCATGCCGAACGCGACGCCCGCTTATGGAATGAGATTGATAAGCTTCCGCCCGAACGAAAAAAAATCTTTCTGCTTTCTAAACGCGACGGATTGAAATACAGAGAGATTGCAGATGAGCTTAACATATCGATAAAAACAGTGGAAAACCAGATAAGTAAAGCGTTAAAGACGCTGCGTGAAACGGCTATCCGGATCTATACATTCTTTTTTGGATAATTTTTTTTGATAGACGATAGGGGTTTTTCAAAGGGTAGCTGTCTTATAAATAAAACG
>JAIRYL010000198.1 GCA_031267775.1 Tannerellaceae bacterium | reverse complement strand
CTAATGCTTCGGGCAATTACTCCCGCGCATAAGGGACTTTCACCCTCTGGGACTAATACACTCGCCGCAAACTTTCATTAACCGTTTTTATTTGTATTTTTGCGGCTTTTTAATAGCTTACACGCAAGTGTGCGCTGCTCATGCAGGGCGCACGGTAGAGACGCAATGCTTGCGTCTCCGTCTCCTTGGCGGGGCGAGGCGCGAAGCGCGAGCCTTTGAGCGAAGCGACGCGCGAGGATAGCAGCGGAAAGCCCGACCCAATTAAATTGAAAATTGAAAATTAAAAAGGCAGAAGGCAGAAAGGGAGAAAGCAGAAAGGAGAATTAGCAAATGTATCAGAGGCTTCTTGCATGGGTAGAATGTTTGCCTTGCCTTTTTTTGGTTCGATTTATTTTCATTCTCCATTCTCCATTCTCCATTCATTAAGTTCTCCATTCTCCCTTCTGCCTTCTCCCTTCTGCCTTCTGCCTTCTCCCTTCTGCCTTCTCCCTTCTGCCTTCTCCCTTCTGCCTTCTCCCTTCTGCCTTCTCCCTTCTGCCTTCTGCCTTTTTAATTTTCAACTTTCAACTTTCAATTTTCAATTCAATTGCGGCCTGAGCGGGTGGGTGATAAAGGGGTATTTTGGTCTTTTTTTATGCCGATATTCATAAATTATATGTTTCTTTGTTGGCGTTAAATAAGAATATAAACCCATTGAACGACCCTTATGGCAAAAATTAGCAAACGGTTACTAACCTTTTTTACGCTGTTCGTTCTTACCGTATGCGCCCTTCCGGCACAGGAAAAGAAGTTTACTATTAGCGGAACTGTTAAAGATAGTAGCAATGGCGAAGACCTTATTGGCGCGGAGGTGATGATACCGGACGCCCGGACGGGGACGGTTTCAAATGCGTATGGGTTTTACTCGCTCAGTCTTCCGCGGGGGAAGTATACGCTGGTTTTTTCTTATATCGGTTATCTTAAAAAGGAAGTTCCGGTGGAGCTGGGGGCGAATCTTAAACTGAATATCGGGCTGGACGCCAGCGCGCGGGAGCTGGGGGAGGTTATTATTTCGGCCGAAAGCAAGAACGCGAATATTACGAAAGCGGAAATGAGCGTGGCGAAACTGTCGGGCAAAGCTATCAAAACGGTGCCGGCCTTGATGGGCGAAGTGGATGTGATTAAAGCTATCCAGTTGCTGCCGGGCGTGCAGTCTACCTCCGAGGGTTCTTCCGGATTTAGCGTGCGCGGAGGCGGGCACGACCAGAATCTGATTCTGCTGGACGAAGCGACTATTTACAGCGCCTCGCACCTGATGGGGTTTTTCTCTGTATTTAATAACGACGCTATCAAGGATGTGACGCTTTATAAGGGAGATATACCCGCTACGTTTGGCGGGCGGCTGTCGTCGCTGCTCGACGTACGCACAAAAGACGGCAACAACCAGCGCTTTGCGGGCACGGGCGGCATAGGTCTTATCTCGAGCCGGCTCACGCTGGAAAGTCCGCTGGGCGCCAAGGCGTCGGGGCTTGTTTCGGGGCGGCGAACGTATGCCGATTTGTTTCTTACGCTTGCTGCGGACGAAAACCTGCGCAAGGCGAGCCTTTACTTTTACGATATGAACGCCAAGGTGAATGTGCGCATTGACGACGCCAACCGGATTTTTCTGGCCGGATATGCCGGCAAGGATAATTTTTCAAACAGCTTTGCGGGGATGAACTTTGGCAATCAAACCGTTACCGCCCGCTGGAATCATATCTTTTCGCCCCGGTTGTTTTCTAACTTTACGCTTATCGGGAGCTTTTACGACTATTACCTGAAGAGCAACCTGAGCGAGCAGCTTGACCAGGAATGGAAATCGCGGATGAACGACTACGGGGCGAAGGCCGATTTTTCTTACCTGCCCAATCCGGAGAACAGTCTGAAGTTTGGATACAATTTTGTCTACCACCATTTTATACCGGGCGAAGGAGGGGGCGTCAACGCAGAATCTATCATCGGCCGGATAGCCCTTCCCCAGAAATACGCCGCCGAACAGGCGCTGTACATGGCCCACGAAACTACCCTTGCCGGTAAACTGAAACTGAAGTATGGCCTGCGCTACTCCGTTTTTCAGAATATATCAAACGGGCAAGAAACGGATTACCTGGCCGATTACCAGGTGGCTTATACTAAAACTTACCGGAAAGGAACAATCTATAAGATGCAGCAGCAACTGGAGCCTCGCGCCGGCATAACGTACATTATCAGTCCGAGCCATTCGCTCAAAGCCGGCTACTCGCGCACGGCGCAATACATACAGTTGGCCTCCAACTCGTCTTCGGGTTCGCCCCTGGACGTGTGGTTTCAGGCCTCTCAAAACATAAAGCCCCAACTGTGCGACCAGCTTGCCGCCGGCTATTTCCATAATTTTGCCGATAATGCCTACGAAGCTTCCGCCGAAGTATATTATAAAGATATGAAAGACGTGGTAGACTTTAAAGATCATGCCGAACTGCTGGGCAATAAAGATATTGAACGCGAATTGCGCTTTGGCAAAGGGTATGCGTACGGGCTGGAGCTGATGCTGCGCAAAAACGACGGGCGGCTGAACGGCTGGGCGAGCTACACCCTTTCCAGAAGCCGGCGGAAAATAGATGATATTAATAATGATAACTGGTATCGCTCGCCCTACGACAAGCCGCATAACATCTCTATTGTAGGAAACTATGAGCTATCGCCCAAATGGATGGTCTCGGCCAACTGGGTGTATGCCAGCGGAACGCCGGCGACCTATCCCACCGGACGGTTTCAGGTAGAAAACAGGTATATCCCCATTTACTCCGGACGCAACGAATACCGCTATCCTGCTTACCACCGGCTGGATTTGTCGGCTACCTGCCAACTGTCCAAGCCCGGCAAACGCTTCAGGCACGAACTGAACGTCTCCCTCTATAATGCCTACGGAAGGAAAAATCCCTGGACAATCATCTTCCGGCAGGAAGACGATCAGCCCGACGTATCGTATGCCGAAATTGTTTACCTCTTTACCTTTATCCCCTCTATAACCTGGAACTTCACCTTTTAACCCCTTGAAAAAGATATGACGACTCCCTTTCTATCCCGCAAGATTCCCGCCCTTGTCCTTTTGTTTACAGGCCTCGCCGGTTTGCTTTCGTGTACGGCGCGTATCGACGTCAATACCGAAGCCTCGCCTTCCCGCCTGATTATCAACGGCCACATCAGCGCCGATACCCTGCGGCACAGCATAAAGATCACACGTTCGAGCGGTTACTTCTCCACCTCCAAACCCGAAGGCGTGAGCCATGCCGCCGTATCTATCCATACAGACAGGGAGACTTTCCTGCTGAAAGAAAGCGCTGCGGAAGCCGGACTGTATCAAACCGAAAAGTCTGTCTGCGGAACAGAAGGCGAAACATACCGCCTGTCTGTAATCTTAGACTTTGACGAAGACGGCCTGCCGGAAGAATACCAGGCCGTTTCCTACATGCCCGGCGCTCCGCGGATAGATTCCATCGGTATCCGCCCGTCTGTGATACTCGACGATTTCCTCGAAGTATTGGTTTGGGGATATATGCCCGAAGAAAAAGAAAACTACCTGAGTTTCCACCTCTATCGAAACTACGAGCTGGTAAACGATTCGCTGCAAGGCTTCTTTATCATAGACGATTTATATATGAACAAAAAGGAGATAACGGGCGTTTCCTGCTTTTACCTCGACCAGACGGAAGATAAAAACCTGCTGCGCCAGGGAGACCTCATTACCATGCGCATAGACGGAATAACCAAAGAATACGCCACATTTATCAACGACGCCCAAGCCGAACTGCGCGGCTCCGACCCTATATTCAGCGGGCCTCCGGCTAACGTGGGTACGAATATCGTCAGCAAAAATCCTTCGGCGCACATACAGGTATCAGGCTTTTTCACAGCTTTTTCGGGAAATAAGAAAACGACGGTTTACCGCTATTGAGCGCCGCGTCGGACGCCGCCTTAGTCGAAACGCTTGTTTAATTCCTCGTCCGAGAGTATGGAAAGTATCCGTTTCCCGTCCGGCGTATAAGTAGACGAAGAGGACGAAAACAGGGAGGCGATCAGATGCTCCATCTCCTCGACCGACAGCTTTTTGTCCGGCTGTATAGCTGCCGCCCTGGCCAGCGAAAGGGCAATGGCTTCCATCATTTTCTCATGCGCTTTTGTACCGGTTTCAATGGCGTAGTTTACGGCGTCTTTTATCAGGTCGGGCGGGTTCAGGTTTTTCATTCCGGCCGGTATGCCGCTTATGGAGTAGGCATTGTTTCCCAAGTTATTCAGGTCAAACCCAATATAGCGCAATTCGTCTAATATAGAGGGCGCCATGGCGGCCTCTGCCGCCGTAAACGTTACAATCTCCGGAAACAGCAACTGCTGCGAAGCCCCCTTCCTCTGCCGGATATTCAACGCATACTGGTCGTACAAAACCCGTATATGGGCGCGATGCTGGTCTATCAAAGCCAGACCCGACTTTATCGCCGTAACAATATACCGCCCTTTATACTGACAGCAGATACCCGCCGATTCGCTAAACAGCGCCTCCTGCCGAGGCGCCCTGTCTTGTTCCGCTTTCGCTTCTATCAGCGCCGACGCCTTGTCTTCCTCAAAACTCCTGTAAAGTTTCGCCCAGTCAAACTCTTCCTTTTGGTACGACGATTCTTTAAAAGGATTATAATCCGTATTCACCTGAACTTGCGGGGTATAAACAGATTTAGTTTCGGCCGAAGGATTATATACGGGAATATCTATCGCATCTCTTGTATCGAAATCAATCGTAGGAATAGCGTTGGATTTGGCCAGCGCTTCGCGAATTGCAGCCACTAAAATCTGCCAGATCGGCCGTTCGTTCTCAAATTTTATTTCCGTCTTGGCAGGATGGATATTTACGTCGATGGAGGCTGGGTCTAACGTAAAATAAATAAAGTAATTCGGCGTATCGCCGACAGGAATCAACTGGTCGTAAGCATACATAACAGCCTTATGGAAATAAGAATGCTTCATAAATCGTCCGTTTACAAAAAAATACTGTAACGTTCCCCGCTTCTTTACCGAATCCGGAGTTCCTGTAAATCCGGAAATAGCAACCATCGAACTTTGGGCGTCTAAGGAAAGTAGCTTAGCGTTAAGCGCCTTTCCATATACATTTGTCATGCGCTGACGCAAACCGGAGGCAGGCAAATTAAATATTTCCGTATCGTTGTGATATAAAGACAGGTCTATGTGTGAATTGACAAGTACGATCCGCTCAAATTCATTTATAATATGACGAAACTCCGTTTCGTTCGATTTTAAAAACTTACGCCGCGCGGGAACATTGAAAAACAAATTTTTCACGGAAAAAATACTTCCTTCCGCGCAAGCGTCTGTCTCTATCTTTTCCAAAACCGAACCGGCCATAAAAAGGCGCGTCCCCAATTCGGCTCCTCTGAGCCTGGTGCGCAGCTCCACATGCGATACCGCTGCAATAGAAGCCAGCGCCTCTCCCCTGAAACCCATTGTGTGCAAGGCAAAAAGATCGTCGGCTGTTGCTATTTTTGAGGTGGCATGCCGTTCAAATGCCATCCGGGCGTCCATCTCCGACATGCCTTTTCCATTATCAATTACCTGAATCAATGTTCTTCCGGCGTCTTTAATATTTACCTGGATACGGGTCGCTCCGGCGTCGACGGCATTTTCAACCAGTTCCTTTACCACAGAAGCCGGCCGTTGGATAACCTCTCCTGCCGCAATCTGATTAGCAATGCTGTCCGGAAGTAAATGAATAATATCGCTCATCTGAAAAACAAAACCCAAAGCAAAGCCGCTAAAACAGCCAGTACTACCGCCAATCTGACATTTTTATATTTACGGCTGCGCATATCCTCTCCTTTCATTTGACTTTTCTTCAAATGAGTTGTTCCTTCTATAAACTTTCCTTTGATATCGGGTTTATAATTTTCCAGCGGTTCGTCCAGAACGCCCAGCTCGCGTTTAATTTTGCGCGTACGTTCTTCCAGCGCTTCTTTACGAGGGTCCCAATAAATAGGTTTATGCTCGAATTGACGTGGTTTCCGCACGCTATAAAATGAAAATAAAGCCATGATTATTTGATTTTTAATAAATGTACCCGCTAATGTACGAATTTATTACTTCTTTTGGGTGCATCTCCGGTTTTTCTTTTAACAATACGGTAAATATCATTCTTATCAACCGGCCTCAAATAATCGAACCAATAGAAATCCTTCAATATTTTCTGATCCGATTTTATGTCTGCCACCGGCGTCATAGTACCTTCGGGGGAGGGCCACAATTTCAGTTTCTCCAATTTATTATCCTGCACCCAAATGGTGAGGTAAGCGCTTTTGGTTTGGTTCAGGCCTATTTTCGTTCCGTCGGCTTCCAGCGGATAGTATATCGATTCGGCATTGCCGCTGATATCTATCTGCCGGATTACCTTTCCTTCAAAATAAGCAAGTAAATCATTCCCTTTTAATTGATTATAGTAAGAGGAATCCATCTCCTGAATAGCAAAAGCAAACTGTATTACATGGGCATGGTCTATCGTACTGTCATTCATATAAACAACAATCGTATCTCCATACAACTGATATCCTTCATTCCATACAACCGGTTCGGTATACATATATAATATCGAATCGCGGGTATTAAATTGTAATGAATCGCAAACGCCTTGAAAATCCACCCGGTAAAAACGCACGCCGTAATATGCCTTTATTTCACGATAGACGGAGTCTATTGTAGTCATCTGTAAGGTATCTGCATGCAGATATAATGTATCGCTTTGCGAATACTCAAGGAAACGGGCGTTATCCGTAACAAAAGCAAATTCCGTTTTCTCATTAAAATATCCGTATTCCCCCTCAAGAGTTATCATCTGGGTGGTATCTGTCATAGATACATTCCCGAATACTTCCGAAAAGCCGGTTTCCTTGTCATAAACGATAGAATCTCCAATTAATATCCTGTTGCCGGAAGTAACCTCCGAGCGGTCTAACAACAAAGATACATTTGTCTCCGTATTATACCATCCGCGCGAAGAATACACCGTTCCGCTATCAGAAACAATTTCGGAAGGTCCTAATATCGTAGCTATTTTAGTATCCGTATTATAATGAAGCGTATCCGAGTAAAGCGTAAATTGCGGATTCTCCAATCTTACGCTATCATTGAAAATTGCAATTTTAGTATCCGGCGAATATTGTCCGTAATAAGAAGAAAGTTCATTTTCTTCGTCAACAACCAATCCGCCTTCAAAATAGTAGCCGATATTTACCAGGCGATCATAATTAAGACTATCCGTAAAGAGCGTCACCTGGTTATTTTCCATCCTTACATTCTCCCGTAACCGCGCCAGCCGGGTATTTCCGTCATAAAACAACCGGTTTCCATAAATAAACAACGTATCGCCCTGCTCCATTCTTATATTACTAAACGCTTCCAGCGAATTGGATACCTCGTAAAAGTAAGCGCTATCGCAATACATATATGAACTGTCATGACGAAAACGAACGTCTCCAATCAACACTTGAATATCCGGATTTATTTCTTTATCAAAGGATAAAGTATTGGCGTGCTCCAGATACACCTTTGTCTTCTGAGGAGCAATCGTATCCTGCGTTTGTGCAAAAGCGCAAAAAAAAAGCAATTTTAGCGCTAAAATTATAACTAATTTACCTGTTATCCTCATTCCTTAATCCAACCGGGAAATTGGAAATCGCAATTACGCCATCCGTCGCTGATACGGACATACGTCGTTTTCTGTTTCTGAGTAATCCAATTCTTAAGCAAATCTTCTTTTTTACGATTTTCAACCATTGTTTTCAAGGCTTGATAGTCGTCGGTCATATTTGCTTTATGAGTTTCTGTCCTTGTTTTTAACTTCACGATAACGACAACCTCCTTTTGCTTGTTCGTTATCATTGCAAATGGTTTGGATATCTCCCCTACCTGCATGTCGTAAACAACCTTACCCATTTCCTGCGGGAGTTCCTGCATTTCAAATTTAGGCGTTCCATAATTGCCGCTTTCGTAGCTTTGATTCACCATTAAACCTTTATTATTCCGGGTATCCTTATCATAAGAAACAAAAGTCGCCGCTTCTTCAAACGTTAATTTACCGGCTCGTATATCGGTGTATAGCGAATCCAAGCGGGTTGTCGCCTCTGATATTTCTTTTTCCGACACTCTGGGGCGTAACAGTATATGCCGGCAATTGATACGGTCTCCCCGTTTTTCGATTAATTGTATGATGTGAAAACCATATTCTGTTTCAACGATATTAGAAACCCGCTTAGGGTCGTTCAAGTTAAAAGCTACATTGGCAAACTCCGGAAGCAAGCTTGTTTTATTTGTAAATCCCAATTCGCCTCCCCGTTTAGCCGATTCCGTATCTTCGGAATACAGACGCGCTAATGTGGAAAATTCCATTTTCCCATTTGTAATTTGTTCGGTAAAATCACGTAAACGGGCTTTAATTGCATCTGTCTCTTCAAATGGTATTTTAGGTTCCATCGTTACAATTTGAACCTCTACGGTTGCCGGTATGATGGGCAAACTGTCTTTGGGGATTTGATTGTAAAACTTCCTTACGTCGGAAGGCGTCAGTTTAATATCGCCCACTAATCCGCGTTGCATTTGTTGGATGATCTGCTGTTCGCGCACCATTTCTTTCCGTTCATCCTTCAGTTGCGAATATTTTTTATTGAAATATTCTTCCATTTTTTCCCTGGATCCAAATTGATTCACAGCCCAATTCATCCATTGTTCTACACTTTGCAGCACTTGCGTTTCGCTCACATCCACACTGTCAAGCTTCGCCTGATTTAAATACAATTTCTGAATAGCCATTTGTTCCGGTATAACGCAATAAGGATCGCCTTCCATACGCTGACCTTCATTTTGCATATACAAACGCTGTGTTTCTATGTCTGAACGCAAGATAGCATCATCGCCCACTACCCATACAATTTCGTCGATTATATTGTCTTGGGCAATCATACAAAGAGGGCAACAAACAAGAATAAATAATACATAAAACTTTTTCATCACATTTCTTTCATTCATTAGTAATTTCTTGTGATTCTTTTCCAAAAACAACTTCTCCACTTTTGATTGCATCATTGTACAATTCGTTTTCGAAGTTCCTCAAAAAATCCATTTTCCGTTGGTTGATCAACATCTCTACAATCCGCGTTTCTGCATAATCATAAGGCGCTACATGTCCAACAGGAATATACTCTTTAATATTTAACAGATAACAAAAGTTGCTATCGGTTACTTCCAACGTTTTATTATTCCTTAAAAACTGGTTGGCGTCTGATATATGAGCAGGGATATTACTCATCACTTCGTCAAAATCAATCCACCTGTCGTAAAAGTAATCATAATTATTCGCATTTTGTACGCTATACTTCTCAATTTTCTCTAACGATTCTTCCGAACTTGATTTATACCAGTTTTTTACATCAGATAATCCGGGAGCGTCAACCGGTATTTTAAGGAATAATCCTTTTATTAAACCTTTATCCAAAACAAACTTATTCTGATTTTCGTCATAGTAATTAAGCTTATCGCTTTCCCTGATATTAGCAGAAAGCCTCTCCCATATCAATTGTTCCTGATAACGGTATCGATAAAGCGAATAACGATAATCATCCACTAATCTCTCTATCTCTTCTTTTTCATTCCCTAAATTACGTAAAGCGACGTCATATACCAAAGCATCCTTAATCCACTTCTTTACATAGTTTTCGGCAATAAGCAAACTATCGGCAGAAGATGTTCCCCGGGGAATTAACGACGATATTTCAGTACGGTAAAGAACCCTGCCTTTTACTGCTACTACAACATCAACGTCATCAATTGTTTGCGTTTTCCTACACGAACAATACAAAAAGACGAATATAAAAAAGATGACGCTATTTCTCATCTTTACTCCTTCACTTATTTTTTAGTTTTTCCAGCAACTTCCGATTAATTTTTACCGGGTACTTTTCGTTTAGTTCCTTAATCCATTTTTTTTCTAAAGCGGCTTGTTCTTCAACAGGATGACTCCAAACCTTTAAATTGCTAATTTCAAACAATAACATTCCATCCCGGTATTCCTGAATCAAATAAGGAATTTCAGGATGTTTTACTTCCATATTCTCTTTTTCCAACGTTGTTACTATATCCCTGACAAAAAGGTCGTACACCTCTTTCATGAAATCGCCGGCATACGGCTTTGTGGAATATGGAAAACGATTCATGTAATAGGCAAACTCGGCTTGGGGAAAATCTATTCCATTAATAACGGCTAATGTTTGCTTCATATCCACAGCTTTATCAAAAAACTCGTTGCTACTTGGAAAATAGTTTTCTGCCAATTTTTCCAATTCAGTATATGCTTCCGGATAAAACGTATAGTTATATTCTTTTTTCAAACGCTCGTCAAAAGCCCTGAACAAATCAAAATTGCGATCGTCTCGCCGTATAGTCGTCCGCAAGCTCTCTTTTTCATCTTCAAAAGATGGATTAGGAATGATTTCCGCCAATTTAAATATATGGCAACCATGTTCTGTCATATAAGGTTTTGATACTTCGCCCGGAGTTGATAAAGAATAAACGATTTCCTCCAGAGGTTTCGTTAACTCTCCGGGTTTCACAGGAGGCAACATACCGTCGCTATTACTTTTATCTGAGGAATATTTTTGCGCTAATAATGAAAAATCTTCACCGGCTAACGCTTTTTGGTACACTTCTTTCGCTATTTTTTGGACTTCTTCTTTTGTACGGGTTATCGAATCATTTTCAAAAGCAAGGCCAATATAAAACGCCCGGCGTAATTCCGGATATTTTTTCCTGTCTTTTATTTTAATCAAATGATACCCTTCTGCAGACCGTACAGGTAAAGAAACTTCACCCGTTTTCATTGAATATGCTTTTTCTTCAAAAACTTTTGATTTCTGCAATATTCGGAAACAGGGTATATTTTCATAAATTGCCTGAAAGCATGCTTTATTTGCATCTTTACTATTACGACAATTCAGATATTCTTCATAAACTTCTTTTCCAACCCGATCAAAATCTTCGCCCTTTTTAATTCGTTCATAAACCTGCATGGCTTGTTTATAGGGTTCAACCGTATCTTTAGTCAGATATTGCGGAAGCGAGATCGGAATTACAATTTGACTTAGCTCTATATATTCTTTCGCTCTGTCATACAAAACGCGAACAACCTCTTCTTCTCCTTTATTGTCAAATAAATAACTCATTCTTAACTGAGCTTCATAACCGGATAATTCATTAACGAATACGCCTAATTTATCAATATCTAAACTCTCAGCTTCAGCTACTTTTAGTTTAAAGTTTTTAAACAACTCAATATATTCTTCCAATGCTTTCTCATTAGAGAAGTCTACTTCATTATTCTTCTTAGCTATAAATTCAAACTCTGCAAGCGAAATTTGTTTACCTGCTACTGTCATTATAACAGAGTCTTCAGGCAACTGAGCCTTTACTGCAAAACAAACGAATACAAATAATAAAATCAGTATCTTCTTCATTAAGAATTGTTTTTCCATATCACACAATTACATTACAAAATATCATTATACAAACGAAATACTCATTAAAAAAGTATATAACCCCTGTCTGTTTCATCTTTTTTTAATATGCGACGCCACTATTTACGGATAAAAAGATAATTTATAAACGCCCATTTAGTTTCCCATTTCCGAAAGGAACTTGATGCGGACCAAGCGTATTTCCTCTTCCGTATAATCGCTGCCCAGTTCTTCTATCGCTTCTTCCAAATCATCCGTTTCAGAATCTTTAAAATACTCATAGATGTCTTCAATATGGTCTTCGTCCAGGATATCGTTCAGGAAATAGTCAATGTTTATACGCGTACCGGAATAAACGATCGCTTCAATTTCATCCAGCAATTCTGTAAATTCCAACCCTTTTGTCAGCGCAATATCATCCAATGCAACTTTTCTGTCAATGCTCTGAACAATCCAGACTTTGAGTTTAGATTTATTGGCAACCGTCCGGACACGTAAATCTTCGGGACGTTCTATTTCATTTTCTTCTACATGTTTACGGATTAGCGTAACAAACTCTTCTCCATACCGTTTGGCTTTTCCGGCGCCAACGCCCGGTATATTTTGCAGTTCCTCCAAAGTAACAGGGTAAGTTGTCGCCATCGCTTCCAAAGAAGGATCCTGGAAAATAACAAACGGAGGCACCTCCAGTCGTTTAGAAAGCTTCTTGCGAAGATCTTTCATCATAGAATAAAGTATAGGGTCTACGGCGCATGTAGCTCCTCCGCGTACAAGCACATCTTCTTCATCTTCTTCAAATTCATTATCTTTAATAATTTTGAACGATTCGGATTTATTCATGAATCCCTTCCCCTTTTCGGTTATCTTTAACAAGCCATAATTTTCAATATCTTTCGTTAGATAGCCTGCAATAAGAGCTTGTCTTACTACTGCGTTCCAAGTCTTTTCATCTTCATCCTGGCCTGACCCGAAAACTTCCAACTCATTATGCTTATACGATTGGATTTCGGAAGTTTCGTTACCCAATAAAACATTAATTATGTACTCTGTTTTAAATTTTTCTTTTAGCGTGCTTACAACTTCAAGTACGGCGCTCAACAAATCTTTCGCTTCCACTTGCTTTTTAGGATTCAAACAATTATCACAATTTCCACAGTTATCTTCAGTAAATTCTTCTCCAAAATAGTGTAATAAAACCTTTCTCCGGCACATGGCCGTTTCGGCGTAGGCGGCTGTTTCAAGGAGTAGTTGCTTTCCAATTTCTTGCTCGGCAACAGGTTTCCCTTGCATAAATTTCTCCAGTTTTTGAAGGTCTTTATAGGCATAAAAAGCGATACATTGTCCTTCTCCGCCATCACGTCCGGATCTTCCCGTTTCCTGATAGTAGCCTTCAAGACTTTTAGGTATGTCATAATGAATAACATAGCGTACATCCGGTTTGTCAATACCCATTCCAAAAGCAATTGTTGCAACAATCACATCCGCTTCTTCCATAAGAAATGCGTCTTGGTTGATCGTGCGCTGCTGCGAATCCATCCCGGCATGGTATGATAACGCTTTTATACCATTTGCTTTCAATATATCGGCAAACTCTTCAACTTTCTTCCGGCTTAAACAATAAACGATACCAGACTTACCTTCATTAGCCTTCATATACTTTATTATCTCTCTGTCTACATCGTTTCCTTTCTGACGGATCTCATAATAAAGATTCGAACGATTGAATGACGATTTAAACACAGTTGCATCAATCATTCCAAGATTCTTCTGGATATCATGTTGCACCTTTGGGGTTGCCGTAGCCGTCAGGGCAATCAAGGGCCGTTTGCCTATTTCATTTATTATCGGACGGATACGCCGATATTCCGGGCGGAAATCATGCCCCCATTCCGAAATACAATGCGCTTCATCCACAGCGTAAAACGAAATATTAATCTGGCGTAAGAAGTCAATATTTTCTTCCTTAGTGAGCGATTCGGGCGCTACATATAAAAGTTTCGTACGTCTGCTTAAAAGATCTTCTTTTACCAAGTCTACCGCCGATTTATTCAAAGAAGAATTTAAAAAATGCGCAACCCCATCATCTTCGCTGAAATTTCTCATAGCGTCGACCTGGTTTTTCATCAAAGCAATTAATGGAGAAATAACAATTGCCGTCCCTTCCATCAAGAGCGAGGGTAGCTGATAGCATAACGACTTTCCACCCCCCGTAGGCATCAATACAAAGGTATCGTTCCCATCCAACACGTTTTCAATAATAGCCTTCTGCGTTCCTTTAAAAGTGTCAAATCCAAAGTGTATTTTCAGTTTTTCAGTTAGATTATCCTTTTTCATATTTTAAAAAATAGACTGTATTAAACGCTATGCAATTAACAAACGGTTTCTGTCTGATTTTTCAAATTTATCCTGCGCATATACCAGCGTTACATGGAGTTTCTTTATATTCTGTGAAGGCATACTATACATCGCTTCCATCATAATAGCTTCGACAATAGAGCGTAAACCACGGGCTCCCAGTTTGAATTCCAACGCTTTGTCTACAATAAATTCAAATACGTCTTCATCAAACGTCAATTTAATCCCATCCATTTCAAACAGTTTTACATATTGTTTGATTATTGAATTTTTCGGCTCGGTTAAGATACTACGGAGCGTTTTCCTGTCTAAAGGGTTCAAATAGGAAAGAATGGGAAGACGCCCTATAATTTCCGGGATCAATCCAAACGCTTTCAGATCGGTAGGCGTAATATATTGCAATAAATTATTCCTGTCGACTAAATTCGACTCTTTATTAGCAGCATAACCTACTACGCGCGTATTTAAACGCTGAGCAATTTTCTTTTCTATTCCGTCAAACGCGCCTCCGCAAATAAACAAAATATTTTTAGTATCTACGGCAATCATTTTTTGTTCGGGATGCTTACGTCCGCCCTGGGGAGGCACATTCACAATTGAACCTTCCAGTAATTTCAACAGGCCCTGTTGAACGCCCTCTCCGCTTACGTCGCGGGTAATAGAAGGATTATCGCTTTTTCGGGCGATTTTATCTATCTCATCAATAAATACAATTCCACGCTGCGCAGCTCCTACATCATAATCTGCAGCCTGAAGCAAGCGCGTCAGAATACTTTCTATATCTTCTCCTACATATCCCGCTTCCGTCAATACGGTAGCGTCAACGATAGAGAACGGTACCTGAAGTAGTTTGGCAATCGTACGCGCCAATAACGTTTTACCTGTACCGGTAGCTCCCACCATGATAATATTCGACTTTTCAATCTCTACATCATCTGTCGTTATCTTTTGCAGTAAACGTTTATAATGGTTGTAAACAGACACGGAAAGATAACGTTTGGCTTCATCCTGCCCTATTACATACTGATCTAAAAAGTTCTTTATATCTTCCGGCTTAGGAAGTTCCTTTTGGTTTAATCCAAAAGAACTCCTACGGGAAGGCGCCTGTTCCTGCACTATTTCGTAAGCTTGTTGTACACAATCATCACAGATAGCGCCGGAAATACCGTTTATAAGTATATTAACATCACGACTGCTTCTTCCGCAGAAAGTACATATTTCACCTGATTTTGCCATATGAAAATCTAACTCGTTTCTGTTTTATTTACGTGTTAATACGTCGTCAATCATCCCGTATTCTTTTGCCTCTGCCGAATCCAACCAATAATCGCGATCTCCGTCTTTTTCAACTTTTTCGTAAGGCTGTCCCGAATGGTTTGCTATGATTGTATAAAGTTCTTTCTTTACCTTAATTACTTCACGAACTGCGATCTCCATGTCCGAGGCCTGTCCTTGCGTTCCACTCATCGGTTGATGAATCATCACGCGTGAATGGGGTAACGCAAAACGTTTTCCTTTTGTTCCGGCCACCAGCAACACAGAAGCCATAGACGCGGCTATACCGGTACAAATAGTAGATACGTCCGAACCAATGAACTGCATGGTATCATAGATACCATATCCGGCATAAACAGATCCCCCCGGAGAGTTTAGATATATAGATATATCCTTTCCCGGATCGCTTGAGTCTAAGTATAATAACTGCGCCTGGATTACATTAGCCGTATAGTCGTTTACCTGAGTCCCCAAAAAAATGATACGATCCATCATCAATCGGGAAAATACATCCATTTGGGCTACATTCAACTGACGTTCTTCAATAATAGTTGGCGAAATATAGTCGCTTGTTATATTTATGTAGCTGTCTAATGCATTACCGTTCATTCTCAAATGCTTTGTAGCATACTTTTTAAAATCTTCCATTGCTTAAAAGTCTTAATTATTATTCTGTATTATAAAGACATAAAGAAGGGATTTCCCTCCTTTATGTAAAAAACGGATAACAAAGTTATAAATAAATTTCTGAAAGAAACAATTAATTTGTAATCCGTAGACGCTTTTTTTGGATAGAAATCCCTTTCTGCTGTTATTCAGTATTTTATTAGTCTTATTTATTGCTTTTCATCGCTAAATAGTTTATTAAAATCATCAAAAGAAACTTCTTTAATATCCAATTTGACGTTACCTTTCAGCCAAATCATCAATTTTTCATCAACGACGCGGTTTACTATGTTCTGACGCGCCTGCTTGTCTTTTAACATATCCTTCAAATAGTTGTCTAATATGTTTTCAGGAACAGAATACATGCCATATTGTGCAAATTGAGATTGGGCAACGCGCCTTCCCAATAGTCGTATATCTTCATCCTCAATCCCAATATCGTTCTTTTTCATAAGACTTTCTTTTATCAATTGGTATTTCAAGTCTTCTACAATCTGAGGATAATCTTCTTCCAGCTTTTCGGCTGTTCTTTTTTCTCCCAAAACCATCCAACGTTTCAGCAAATCATCGGCAAAACTCACGTCTCCAGCCTTTTCCAGTAATAATTTACGGGCGTCAAACAGGAATTTATAATCACTCTGGGGAATAAATTGCCCACTGATAGATTCTTTTACTTTATTTTTGAATGCTTCTTCTGTTGTGACGTTTCCTTCTCCAAATACTTTGTCGAAGAATTCCTGATTCATTTCAGCTTTCTGGTGATGAGTGACTTCTTTTATTTCAAAAGTAAAATCACTTGTCATATCGGCAACATTTGATTTCTCTATTTTCAGGAAAGAAGCTATCTCCGCTTCGGATCCATCGTAAGCTTTAACAAGATTGAAGGCGACTACGTCATTTTTCTTAGCTTCGATAAACTTCTTCTTTTCATCTTCATCCTTAATATACATAGGCGACAAAACAGCTTCTTCAACTACTATACCGCCTTCTTTGGGCAATCCGTTTTCCAACTCCGTAACGACGCCTTTTAACAAGTCCTTTTCCTCTACAATCTCGTCCGTATCGCTATATGTTCCATAACTCTCACGATAAGAGTCTATTTGCTTTTCAAGCAGTTCATCGCCTATCGTTATCTGGTAATACGGCAGTTCATCCTGTTTATCTAAATCAATATTAAATTCAGGCGCAAAGGCTACATCAAAATTAAATTCAAAATCCTCCTGAGTATCAAAATCTATCTCCTTCTGTTCTGTTTCATTGGGTAAGGGTTCGCCTAAAATATTCAAATCATTCTCACTTATGTATTTAAATATGCTTTCAGAAACAATTTTATTTACTTCGTCGGCCAATACAGATTTTCCATACATTTTCTTAATCATTCCCATTGGCGCCATTCCTTTACGAAAACCGGAAATATTCGTTTTTTGCCGAAAACCACGTAAAGCTTTCTCTACCTGATTCACATAATCAGCCTTTACCACTTCTAATTTCAGAACGCCACGTATGGCATCATCATTGCTTTTGAGTGAAATATTCATTCCTGATGATTTATTAATTTGTTATAATATCGAATTTTAGGCTGCAAAATTAGATTTAATCTTTTAATCTCACAAATTGTA
>JAIRYL010000166.1 GCA_031267775.1 Tannerellaceae bacterium | reverse complement strand
CATGGATATATTTGCCGTCATATCTGTTATTATTTTGACTGCAAAGATACATTTTATTTTTTATATTAGTGACATTGCCGTCCTCGGGGGACGCGCCCAAATTAAATGAAGAATGAAGAATGAAAAATTAAAAATGAAGAATTTGCAAACAATCCGCTGATTTTTGTCGAAAAGAAACCTCATTTCCACCTAATTCAAAAAAAACAAAACAACCTCAGTAGCTTTTTTTCGTTCGATTTATTTTAATTCTCCATTCTCCATTCTCCATTCTCCATTTTATGCTATTCGTACGCCCAAAGCTGCGTGCGCGCCATGCTGGATGCGGTAAATATGCCGAAGGCGTTTTGGATGGAACTGACCGGATTGGCCAGGTCGGAAGAACTGATGCGTTCGTACAGATCGGCATAATCCGTATTGACGCGGTAAACGTATATCCAGTGCGTGCCTGCCGAGCGAAACTCGCGCGCCGTAGTCTTATAGGTATTGCCGCGAAAGGGCTGCATCATCCGCCGGCCGAACAGGCCGAGCGAAGGGACGTCCGTCGTCTGGGGGCTTTCAATATATACCTGGTAATAGCCATGGTCCGGATCGTCCCACGATACGACTACTTCGGTTGTGTCTGCCGAATCCCAAAAGTATCCCGACGCCGTCAGCTCCAGCGATTCCGGTTCTACATGCAGGCCCTCAACCGGCGGAGGCACGGTGGCAGAGGCCTGGATTGTTTGGCCGTTATACGCAAACCGCAGCTCGTAGGTTTGATTTTGGCGGACGGTATCGTTTCCCCAATCCACAAAATAAGTTCCGGGCGAGGTTTCCGTCAGCGTCCGGTCGTTTACGTTTACATCCAGTCCGGCAACGGGTTTAGACACTTTGTATTCGTTTTTCAGATACGCTTCCATGCTGTACACCTTTACCGTCAGATGGTTTGTTCCTTCCTGCAAATAACTTTCTACAATGGGCGTTTCCGCGTCTACGGCGTAATCCATCAGCGCCTGGCCGCAGGAGGATACGGCTAATACGGACAAGCCGCCGGCAATTAAATTCAAAATCTTTTTCATCGTTTGTAACTCCTTATTTAAGCTGGATGCTTAGCGTTATGTTGGGCGTAAAGCCAAGCAGGTTGATATTTGTTTCCGTAATCCCCATAGACTGGTCAAAGGAATATTCGCGATACCAGACGTTCACCCGGTCGTATACGTTGAACAGCGAAACGCTGACGCTGGATTTGATTCCCCTGATAAAAGACAGGTCGTATTTTGCCAGCAAATCGAGCCGGTGATAAGCGGGATAGCGGGCGTTGTTCTTTTGATCCACCACAATAAAATTCATATTGCCGCCGTTGGGCGTGGCAAGCGTATACGCGCCGATGGGTTCGGTAAAGGGCTTGCCCGAAGCATAAATCCACGACGCCGAGAGCGTCAGGTCTCGAACGGGCTTGTAGGTCAAAACCGTCTTGAACTCATGCGTTACGTCCTGGTTGGCGGGAAAATATCCGGCGCCGTAAACAGGAAAGTCGTAACGGGTTTCGCTCAGCGAATAGCCAATCCAGCCGGTAAGTTTGCCGTATTTTTTTTGCGCCAGAAAGTCTATGCCGCGCGAGTAACCCTTTCCGGTGTAGAAAAACTCCTGATAGCCGGCATTGCCGGTAAACGACGGGGCAAACCGCAGGGTATACTCGCTCAGGTTGCTAAGTTTTTTGTAATAGGCTTCTACGTCGAAGAGGAAGTTTTTTGTTTCGTAACTCCCGCCGGCCACCAGGTGCAGCGCGCCGCTTACGGGAATGCTTTGGTTGTCCGACAGCAACCATATATCGCGGCTTCCGGCCGAAATATCTTCGCGCACAACGCGGTTTATAAACTGGTAATAATATCCGGCGGAAGTTTTCAGGCTAACGCCCTCGTTTATCTTGTAAAATGCCTGAAAGCGAGGCTCTGCATACAGGCGCGACGTAACGCCGTAATACGATAAGCGCACGCCCGGAAGGATGCTGAGCCGGTCGGTTGGCGCATGCCTGTCCTGGGCGTATACGGCAAGCAGATTCCCCTGATTCTGCATGTTCAGGATGCTGGATTCGTCGCTTTGCGAATAGCGGTAATCTATCTTGTAGTTGGAATAATTCAGGCCGAACTCCAGTTTGTTTCGGCCGTTTATTTTATACTCGGCGTCCAGTTTCAGCGAATAATCCCACAGGTTGTTGCGCTCGTCGGTATCCATGTCAAACATCACGGCCGTTTGCCCCGAAGTGGTAACGGCGTCGTTTTGGCGGTCGCGCAGACTGTAATAGTTGGAAAAAGAAACCAGCGCGTTGGAGTAAAAACGGTTGTCCCGGTTGCGCGACCATTTCAGGCTGCTCCCTACATTACCCCAGTTTGTTTTGTCGGTAATGCTTCCGCTCATAGAAGAACTGCCAAACCCCTCGCGCGAATTGTCGAGCACGTCTTCGCCGTTAAAAAAGCTCAGGGTTACAATGTCGCGCTTGGTAGGATTGTAAGTCAGTTTGGCGTTCAGGTCGTAAAAATACGATTCCGGCTTCTGCTGGTTGCGCATATTGAATCGTCCGCCGCCGCCGCCGCCCGCCGCCTGGCCGTTTTCGGAATATACGCTTGTAAACTTGTCGTACATAAAACTTTGAAACGAGCGGCGTCCGGAGGCAAAGAACGAGCCTTTTTCGTTTTTGAGCGGAACTTCTACAAATGCGTTAAAGCCAAGGAATCCGGCGTCGCCTCCGGCGTTAAACGTTTTGTCGTTCCCTGTTTTGCCTATAATCTCCATCACGCTCGACAGCCGTCCGCCGTATTTGGCGTCGAATCCGCCTTTGTGCAACTGCACGTCTTTAATCGCGTTTGTGTTGAAAGCGCTGAATACGCCCATCAGATGCTCCTGGTGATAAATGGTAAAACCGTCGTAGAGCACAAGGTTCTGGTCGGGCGTTCCGCCGCGCACATACATCCCTGCCGACGATTCGGAGCTTGCCGAAATACCTGGCATTAGCTGAAAGGTGCGGAAAAGGTCCTTTTCGCCCAGCGCCGGCAGATCGGCTATTTTGGCTGCGGTGGTCTGTATCACGCCTATCGAGTGTTCGGGAATTTTCAGCACGTCTTCGCGTTTGGCCACAACCTCTATTTCGTCCAGCGCCTTGACGGCTGGCTGGAGTTCTACAAACAGATTTTGCACGTTGATTTCGGGCGACAGGTAAAAATACTGCGTTTCGTATCCCAGGTATTTAAATACAAGCGTTTCCTTGTCGGAAGGTACGTTGTAGAGGGTAAAATAACCGTCGTTGTTTGTAATGGCGGCCACGTTCAGGCGTCCTTCCACCTCGACAGTAGCAAAAGGCAAAAACTCGCCGTTGGTCTGGTCTTTGATGCGCCCGCTGACGGTCAGGTTGCGGCGGCTGGCGGCGCCTTCGTAGCGCTTGTTTTCAAGGTTGGTGCGGTTTCGGGGCAGGTTTTCCGTCGGCACAACGCAGTATACGCCGTCGTCGTCTACGTAGCACGACATCCCCTTCACTTCCGTGCATACGCGCTCAAATGCTACCGAAACGGAGGCCGAAAAAAAGATGCCTTCATACGTATAGCCTGCCAGCGCCGCGCTGTCGTACTTCAGCGTCAGGCCATATTTGGTCTCGAAATCTTTCAGCACCTTGAGCACGGGCGTGCGGCGGATGTAGTTTTCCTTAACCGCAATCGTGTCCGAAACAGCGCGTTGGGCATAGCCGTAAAAACAGACGGGCATCCAGAGCAATAATAATAATACTACGTTTCTCATCTCATCTTATTTAGTTATACAGGATACGTGTATCTACGGTTTGTCTCTCGTCTTACCGTAAAATTAAAAACGATGCAAAGTAAAGGCGTCATACAAATGATATGGAAGGAAAATGGGTGAACGACGGAAACAAATCCGTATCCTGCATCTGCCGGAAGCTTGTTTGGAGCGGACGCCTTTTACCTCTCGGCTTTCAGGATATTCATCCGTTCAAAGAAATCTTTCTGAAACGTCCGCCCGACAGGCGCTTGAATCCTGTCTGTTACAACGGTTTCATGATTAAATGATTTGATCCGGGCGACAGGGATAATAAAAGACTTGTGAACGCGGATAAAGCCGGATTCGGGCAGCAGGCTCAGCATACTTTTCAGCGTCGTCGCCGGCATATAGGTTTTGCCTGCCGTCACTACCTTCACATAATTGTCAAAGGCTTCGATGTACAGAATATCGTTCAGCGGCAATTGAACAGTCTGATAATTACACCGGAACATCAGCATTTCTTCCGGAAGTGACTGCTCGGAAACAGGCTTTTTCAAAGACCGCAGAAACCGTTCTTCCGCTTTTTCGCAGGCGGTAAGGAAACGGTCAAAGCCAAACGGTTTCAGCAGGTAATCCACTACGTTCAGCTCAAATCCTTCTACGGCATATTCCCGATAAGCGGTCGTAAATACAATCAACACATTCTCTTTCAGCGTTCGGGCAAAGTCTACGCCCGAAATGTCCGGCATGCGAATATCCAGAAAGAGCAAATCCGGCTGCATGGAGCGGATGTAAGACAGGCCTTCGAGCGGATCGGTATACGCGCCCAGCAGTCGCAAAGAGGGCACGCGGCTGCAGTATTGACCGATTATTTTCAGCGCCAGCGGCTCGTCGTCAATCGCCACGCATTTCATACGATGCAGATTTGAAGTTTTACATGAAAAGCCAAACTGTCTTCGCCTATTTCCAGCGAATAACGGCGGGGATAAGCCAGTTCCAGGCGTTTCTTTATGTTTTCCAGTCCCACTCCCGACGAACGGGCGCGATTTCTTGTTGCCGGCATAACGGAATTGTCGCAGGCAAACGTCAGCCTTCCGTTGTCCTCCGTTTTTAGGCTGATATGGATAAAGCAGTTCTCGTGGGCGCTTATCCCATACTTAAAAGCGTTCTCCACAAAAGGAATAAACGTGAGCGGCATAATTGAGTAGTCTCCAAAATTTCCTTCCCTCGCAAATTGCAGTTCAAACTTTTCCGAAGTGCGCAAACGTTGCAGATTCAGGTATTCTTCCAGCATATTGATTTCCTTTTCCATCGGAATAAGGCTTGAATCGCTTTCGGTAATCACAAACCGCAGAAAGTCGGCGAGCGACAAGACGGTTTTCGGCGCTTTGTCGTCCTTGCTCAGCGTCATATAATAGATGCTGTTCAGGCAGTTAAACAGAAAATGAGGATGAATCTGCGTTTTCAGAAACGAAAGTTCGGCCTGTATCTTAGACTTTTCCATCTCCAGTAACTGTTGTTGCTCGCAATACCACTGCGTGAGTACTTTCAGTCCGGAGCTAATGATAAATACAAACAGAAACTGGATAGTAGGATTGTGCAGCCTCATACTGTACAGTTGCCAGCGATTTACCATCCCGCGCAGCAAGGAAGCGTCCTGAGAAGGAAACAACTCAAACGGCCTTCGGGGAAACGGCATGCCGGGCGGCCGTCCAAAATCGTGAAACGGCTGGATAAGCGACGGCAGGGCAAAACAAATCAGAAAAAAGCAGAGCAACGTAATTCCAATATAAGCCGCAACTTTTTTCTTCGACAACAAACGGGGAACCAGCAAATTCATATTCAGGTAAAAATATCCGACAAGTAACAGCATATTGCCAACAAAAGGCAATGGATTATTCTGCATCAATTCGTTTCCGGGAAGCGTCAACCTGAAAAAAACAAGCCACCCTGCAAAATGCATGGACGCCTGTAACGCTTTTTTATATGTTGACAAGTTCATCACCGTATAATTTTAAAATACAACAATACAAAAGTATGTTCCATTTTCAAAAGAAAAAAAAAACAGAGCGTAAATTACTTAATTGGTCTTTGAGTTTTGATATGCCTATTTTTATTTGTGCGCGTACTGTGCTCGAACTAATTTGGTTGGTTTCGGCTATTTCTTCGTACGACTTATTATAATATAAATGTTGGATAAAGATATTCCGGCATTTTTCAGGCAGGGTGTTTATGGCTTTGAATATTTGTTGCTCAAATTCCTTATGTTCAAGTTGGGCAAGCGGATGAGAATCCTGTTCTATCATTTGCTCGCGATACGAAAGTAATTGTTCCTGTACTTCCGTTAAAGAGATCTCCTGAAAACGTTTCTGCCGCAAGTGATTTAAACAACGGTTTTGTACAGCCTTTATCAAGTACGGATTTACAGGGTAAGTTAATGATTGGCGATTGTTCCAGACGCTAATAAAAACGTCGTTCACAATCTCTTTGGCCGCTTCTGCATCGTATATATATTTTGTGGCCACAGCGCATAGATAAACATAGAAGACAGAATACAATTGTTCAAAAGCTTTGGCGTCTCCTTTATTGATACGGTCTACAATATCTTTCTTTACCAGGATCACTTATTAATCTTTATATGCAAATTTAGTTATTAAAATCAGAAGAAAGATGTATTATCGCGTTAATTAATACCGGATTATCGAATTTATCATAAAATATACAAGATTAGCGGCGCTTTTATTATGAAAACATGAACATTATTCATATTTTTATTGCCGTATTTTAATCAATAAACAAAATTAAAAGTAAAAGTTATGTTAGACAGTATGTTAGATTTGGTTAAAGGTCATGTAACCGAAGCAATTACAAAATGCAAAGAAGTGCCTGTCACACAAAAGAAACAAGCTATCGATGCAACGACCCACGCTATAGCCGATACCCTTCATAGTTGTATCACGCCGGAAAATATTTCACAGTTGACAAGTTTGTTTACAGGTAAAAGTAAAGCGGCAAGTGGCAGTAACTTCCTCACGGAAGGAGTTAAAACTGCTATAATAAATGTATTAAGCCAAAAATTCGGTTTATCTAAAACAGTATCGGGCGCTATTGCTTCCTCCGTTATTCCTCCACTAATGGAGATACTTTCAAGCAAAGTTTCCGGAGGTTCAAAATCCGGCGGGGGTATAGACTTGGGCGGTTTGATGGGAATGTTTACAGGAGGAAGCGGCAAAAGCAGTACTACCGCTGATGTAGCAGGAAGCGTTATCGGCGCATTAGGCGGCTTATTTAAGAAATAAATAAATTGATAGAAATAAAAAAAAGACTGCATTGATTCGATATAATAATCAATGCAGTCTTTTTTATTTCGGGATAAACTCACATCCGGCGATGGTTGATTTTGCGTTCTCCGGCTGCAACCATTCTACTCTTCAGAATCTTCTTTCATATTATGGAAAACATTCTGAACATCTTCGTCTTCTTCTATTTTTTCAATTAACTTATACACAGCCTCTCTTTGCTCGGCGGTTAATTCTTTCATATCATTAGGAATACGTAAAAACTCCGCGCTGTTTATTTCATATCTGTTTTCTTCCAACCATTTCTGAATGGCGGAATTTTGGGCAAATTCTCCATAAAGGATAATTTCGTCTTCGTCTTCCTCTACCTCGTCTACTCCATAATCAATTAATTCCAGCTCTAAATCTTCTAACAAGATATCGTCTTTTTTCACAATATGGAATACGCATTTATGGTCGAAAAGAAATTCAAGGCTTCCGGATGTTCCTAACGAACCGCCATGTTTATTAAAATAGCTGCGTACATTTGCTACCGTACGGGTGGTATTATCAGTAGCCGTTTCTACAAAAACGGCAATTCCAAAGGGGCCATACCCTTCATAATTCATTTCTTTATAATCGGTATAATCTTTAGACGTCGCTTTTTTAATAGCCCGTTCCACATTCTCTTTCGGCATATTTTCTTTTTTTGCCTGCTGCATCAATACACGCAAACGTGGGTTGCTATCCGGATCTGAACCGCTTGCTTTTGTTGCAATTGTTATTTCTTTACCTAATTTGGTAAATACGCGAGCCATATTTCCCCAACGTTTAAATTTCTTTGCCTTGCGGTATTCAAATGCTCTTCCCATATCTATTTAACAATTTATATTAACTATGAATGATTCATTATCTCAATTGCGCTCCAAGCTTTTGTTCCAGATTGGTTTGTATTTTCTGCATGATGCTGTCAATCTGTTTATCCGTCAATGTTTTGTCTTCGTCTTGTAAATAGAAACTAACGGCATACGATTTTTTCCCCGAAGGCAGGTTTTTTCCTTCATAAACATCAAACAGGCTCACTTCCTTCAAAAGCTTTTTTTCGCTCTCATTTGCAATCTTTTCAATTTCTTCAAATTGTATATTTTTATCAAGCAATAAGGCCAAGTCACGTTTTACGGCAGGGAATCTGGATATTTCACCGAAGGTTATCCTGTGTTTTTTCACTTCTTTCATCAACAATGTCCACGACAGTTCGGCAAAATATACTTCCGAATCAATATCGAAAGCCTTGCAACGTTTTTTGTTTATAATACCCAGCGTTCCCAACTGACGGCCTGTCCTGGTAGTAATACGTAATCCGGCAGCATAAATATCATTGGAAAGACGCCCGATAATAATCGTGCGCATATTAATTCCCAAACAAGTTAATATGTTTTCTACATACGCTTTCAGTTCGTAGAAAGACGACTTTTCATCCGGATGCGTCCAGCTATTTTCTATCCGGTTACCGCTTATCCATAAACCTATTCTATATTCTTCGCTATATCCGGCAAGCGAATCTCCTTCTTTCTTTTTGTCTGCGGCATAATCGTAACAATTTCCAAATTCAAAAAAACGGATATTGCCATTTTTACGTCTTTCATTATATTCAATACTTTCCAGCCCTCCGAAAAGTAATGTTTGCCGCATACTGTTCAAGCCCGAACTGATTGGGTTTTCTACTGTTACACAACGGGCTTGGGGATATGCAGACAATTCTGCATAATAATCCGAACGTGTTAACGAATTATTCATTATCTCATTAAAACCTGCGCCGCATAATTGATCCGAAATAAGGTTCTGCAATTTATAACTGCGGTCTGTCGGCGTTTGATAGCTCAAACTGGATTTTACGTTTTCACCGGTTTCCACATTATTATATCCATAAATGCGCAGAACGTCTTCAATAATATCTACATCCCGTTTTACGTCTATGCGATACGGGGGGACATGGAGCGTCAGGCCGTCGCTTGTTTCCGAAACAACTGTGATTTCCAGGCTGGAAAGAATACGTTTAATTGTTTCTTCAGGTATTTCTTTGCCTATCAATTTCTTCATTTTGTCGTAGGCGACTTCAACGGTATACGGCTCCGCTTGTACAGGATATACATCTTGTACTTCGCCGGATATTTTTCCTCCCGCTATATCTTTAATCATAAGAATAGCCAGCTTCAATACATACATCGTATTGTTCGGGTCGAGGCCTCGTTCGAAACGGAAAGAAGAATCTGTATTCAGACCGAAACGGCGCGCTGTTTTGCGTATCCAGGTTGGATTAAAGTTTGCAGATTCAAGGAATACGTTCGTTGTTTGTTCCGTAACGCCGGAATCCAAGCCGCCGAATACGCCGCCGATACACATGCCTTCTTCATGGGCGTTGCAAATCATCAAATCTTTATCGGTAAGGGTACGTTCTACTTCATCCAGCGTAACGAACCTGATTCCTTCAGGCAATGTTTTGACAATTATCTTTCCGCCCGTTATTTTATCCGCATCAAAAGCATGAAGCGGCTGCCCCATTCCATGCAGTATATAATTGGTAACGTCTACTACGTTATTAATGGGACGCAGGCCGATGGCTTTCAGCCTGTTTTGCAACCATTCCGGGCTATCTTTTACCGTTACTCCCTTAATCGTTACTCCCGAATACCGGGGGCATGCTTCGGTATTTTCAACCGTAACAGTAATAGCGGGCGATGGATCGTCTATTTTAAAATCATCTATTGAAGGACGCTTCAATCCGGCGGGCTTACCGTTTTGTTTCAGGTAAGCGGCCAAGTCGCGCGCCACGCCGAAATGCGAAGTAGCATCCACCCGGTTGGGCGTTATATCTACTTCAAGCACATAATCGTTCTTTACATTATAATAATCTTTAGCCAATGTCCCTGCAACGGCTTCCGAAGGAAGAACAATGATACCTTCGTGGCTGGTTCCCAAGCCAATTTCATCCTCTGCACAAATCATCCCCTGCGATTCTACGCCGCGTATTTTCGATTTCCTGATAGTAAATTCTTCATCTTCGCTGTATAATTTAGCGCCTGTGAGGGCAACTACCACTTTCTGCCCGGCTGCCACATTGGGAGCGCCGCATACAATTTGTAAAGGCTCTCCAGCGCCGATATTAACGGTTGTGATATGCAAATGGTCGGAGTTCGGATGGTTTTCGCATGTTCGTACTTCTCCGATAACCAATCCTTCCAATCCTCCCTTAATTGCTTGCACTTCTTCTATTCCACCCGTTTCCAGGCCAATAGAAGTTAATGCTGCCGATACTTCTTCAGGCTGTAAATCGAAATCGAGATAATTCTTTAGCCAGTTGTAAGATATATTCATTGCTTAATACGTTTTTCCAAATCTGTAATTTAGTCGTCAAAAGTAATAAGAATTATTCAAACTCAGCAGATACGTTTTAAGAAATCCGGGACAAACGCATGAAAAATTAATCGAACGACTTAGAAAATACAATATGTATTCCACTGACGTTTAGTTAAGCTATAACTTTTCTTATTTATATAATTCCTTATTATAAAATCTTTTGTATATTTGTGCGTGTGCAAACTTTAACTTTGTACCACTTCTAAGCAATAGGCGGTATTTTTTTTGGATAATTCAAGTCATTACGATTGGGCAATGAAGAAAATGAAAGCTCACATAAAAACACGCAAATAATAAACACGGTATGGAATTTATTCCGGCAAAAACAATTCTGCAAAAAACCACATACGGCGACCAATGGTTTGGGATAGATTATAATATGAATTTGTACAAGGGATGCTCGCACGGTTGTATTTACTGCGACAGCAGGAGCGATTGTTACCGGATAGAAAATTTTGACGCAGTCAGGGCGAAAAAAGATGCGCCGGAAATACTGGAAAAAGAGTTGCAATCTAAACGGAAAAAAGGCGTTATCGGCATTGGCGCCATGTCGGACACTTATAACCCTTTTGAAAAACAATATGAAATAACGCGAGCGGCATTGAAATTAATAAATCGGTATAATTTTGGCGTATCAGTCGAAACAAAAAGCTCGTTAATAGTAAGAGATATTGATATTTATAAGGAAATAAACCGCTCTCAAAGCGTTATTGTAAAACTTACTGTCACAGCATCGGACGACAATCTGTCCAAAATAATAGAACCCAATGTTTGTTCCGCATCCGAAAGATTTAAAGCCATGAAGCAACTGTCTGATAGCGGACTGTTTACAGGCGTTTTGCTAACGCCTGTAATTCCTTTTATTACTGACGCGGAAGAAAATATAAGACAAATCATACGTTTGTCTTCCGAAAACGGAGCGAAATTTGTCTGGTCAATGGGCGGCGTAACATTACGGGAAAATCAACGAATGTATTTTTACGATAAATTAGACAGGCATTTTAAAGGATTAAAAGATAGATACATAAACACATTTGGCAATAATTATTTTTGCAATTCTATGAATAACAAGCTGATAACCATATTTAGAGAAGAATGTAATAAATACGGATTACTCTATAATATGCAGGATATTATCACAGCTTACAAAAAGCAACGTACTTGTTTTGAACAGTTATCCTTCTTTTCAATGATTTAATATATATCGTAAGCCTTCGGCGAACTACCCCCTGTCGGATTTCATCCACTGACCGGGCAATAGTCTACAGAGGTCATTTGTTTTGTAATCGTTGATACGGTTCAGGACGTCGGTTAGCCATTCGGCAGGATTGAGGTTGTTGATTTTGCAGGTACCCAAAAGGGAATAGATGATGGCGGTACGTTTGGCGGCCTCGTGATTTCCGCAGAAAAGGCAGTTTTTTCCCACAGTCAAGGGCCGGATTCCGTTTTCGGCGTCGTTGTTGTCGATTTTGTATCTTCCGTCTATCACACCTTTCAATGTTTCCAAAGTCCCTCTCGTCCGTCCCTGTCCGTGCAAAAGAAATACTCAAAAAACCATCCGCTGCAATCCTCCCGCCGCCGTCGCGCCGCCCAAAGAAAACGCAACAAAAAAAAGGGCGTCTTTACCCTTGACAATTTTAAGATTCTTTATCCCCGTACAACAAACCAACTGTTAAAAACGCCCCCGTCCGTACCCGGATAAGTAAGTTACCGCCAAGGTACAAATTTATCCGACACGAAG
>JAIRYL010000143.1 GCA_031267775.1 Tannerellaceae bacterium | reverse complement strand
CTGCTTTCTGCTTTCTGCTTTCTGCTTTCTGCTTTCTGCTTTCTGCCTTCTCCCTTCTGCCTTCTGCCTTCTGCTTTCTGCTTTCTGCTTTCTCCCTTTTTTCAGGGAAAAATGTATATCTTTGCGAGGATGCTAATCTTATAAAAGTACAATTATGGCGTTAAAACGATTTGGCGTATCGCTGGAGGACGACTTGCTGGAAGTGTTGGACAGGTATGTGGATGATTATGGGTTTGCTAACCGGTCGCAGGCGATTCGTTTCCTTGTTAAGAAGAATGTGGCCGAGCAGAAGTGGCAGTGCAACCATATTGTGGCCGGTACTGACATTATTATTTATGAGCGCGAGAGGAGGGATATTGCTTCTAAGATAGCTGATATACAGGGCGATTATACGGACGTGATTTTAGCTTCGTCGCTTTATTACCTGGATAAGCCTCTGTGCATGCATATTGTGGCGGTGAAGGGCGAGGCGCGGCGGCTGACGGAATTGTCCGACAGGCTGACTACCATTAAGGGTATCAAGCATGGGAAGCTGGTGATGAGCCGCGCCGATTAGGGATGGACGGATTTTTTTTTAACTATATAAATAGAATATGATAATGAAGACAAACCCTGCTTTTGATACCGGTAAAAAACAATTAGTACCGAAGGAATTTCTTTTGCCGTTTGTGCTGCTTACCTCGCTGTTCTTTGCCTGGGGACTGGCTAATAATATGACGGATACTCTGCTGGCGGCTTTTAAGCGGATTATGAGTATGACGGATTTTCAAACGTCGTGGATTCAAGTGGCTTTTTATTTCTCTTATTTTTGCCTGGCTTTGCCTGCCGCTATCTTGATAAAGAAAACAAGCTATAAGACGGGTATTGTGGCCGGGCTGCTGCTGTTTATAACCGGGGCGCTGCTGTTTTATCCCTGTAGCCGGACGATGGTGTACGGGCATTTCCTGGTTGCCCTGTATATACTGGCGGGGGGATTGTCTATGCTCGAAACGGCCTCTAACCCGTATGTAATTTTGATGGGGCCGGAAGAAACGGCTACCCGGCGGCTCAACCTGGCGCAGTCGTTTAATCCGATAGGCTCTGTTATGGGGGTTGTTGCAAGCAAGTTTTTTATCCTGTCCCACCTGGCGCATTATTCGGCGGCGGAGCGGGCGCAGATGAGCGCCGGGCAGTTGGCCTCCGTTCAGTCTGCCGAGCTGAGCGCCGTGATGGGGCCTTACGTGGGGGTGGCCTTTATACTGATTGTAATTTTGGGGCTGATTATCTTTACCCGCATGCCCAAGGCCTCCGACGGCCATTCGTCGCTCGATTTATTGCCTACCGTCAAACGGTTGTATGCAAACAAAAAATATTTTTACGGCATTGTAACCCAGTTCTTTTATGTGGGAGCGCAGATAGCCGTCTGGTCTTTTACCATACGTTACGCCATGAAGGAACTGCGGGTTAACGAAGACGACGCCTCGCTTTACTACATCCTTTCGCTGGCGCTGTTTATAGGCGCGCGGTTTATTTTTACGGGACTGATGAAGTATTTCAGTCCGGGCAAACTCCTGCTGTTTGCCGCCGTCATGGCCTCCCTGTGTTGCGGGCTTGCGATGGCGCTTCACGGATACGCGGGGGTTGTTTGCCTGATGCTTATATCATTCTTTATGTCGTTAATGTTTCCCACCATATACGGGCTTACCATAACCGGTCTGGGGCAGGATACCAAGATAGGCGGTTCGGGTCACATCATGGCCATCCTGGGCGGCGCGGTTATAACGGCTATCCAGGGGATGGTATCCGATCAGACCGGCGTGATCAACTACTCCTATATCGTTCCGCTTGTATGCTTTCTGGCGGTAGTCGTTTTCAGCCTCTATATTGAAAAACAGCATGCTGTAACCAAATAAAAACAAACAAACAATCATGAAAAAGACATTTCCTGTAATCGGTATCCGTCCGGTAATAGACGGCCGCCGTCGCGGCGTTCGCGAATCTCTTGAAGATATGACGATGGGTCTGGCCCAAAGGGTAGCCCGCCTGTATCATGAAACCCTCCGTTACCCGGACGGTTCGCCCGTTGCCTGCGTACTGGCCGATACCTGCATCGGAGGGGTGAAAGAGGCCGCCCTTTGCGCCGAAAAGTTTGAAAAAGAAGGCGTAGGCTTATCCCTTTCCGTAACGCCTTGCTGGTGCTACGGATCGGAAACGATAGATATGAATCCGCTCATACCGAAAGCGATATGGGGATTTAACGGTACAGAACGTCCCGGCGCCGTCTACCTGGCCGCCGCCCTGGCCGCCCACAGCCAGAAAGGGCTGCCTGCGTTTGGCATTTACGGAAGGGATGTGCAGGACGCCGCAGACCCGCTCATACCGGACGATGTGAAAGAGAAGTTGCTTCGGTTTGCCAAAGCGGGATTGGCCGTGGCGCTCATGCGCGGAAAGTCGTACCTTTCTATCGGAACTACCTCGATGGGTATAGCCGGTTCTATCGTCAATGCCGATCTGTTGCAGGAATATACAGGCATGCGAACCGAGTATGTAGACAGCGCCGAAATTATCCGCCGCGTTCAGCAGGGGATTTATGATGAGGACGAATACCGGCAGGCCTTAGCCTGGACGCAAACGCACTGTGTGCCCAGAGAGGGCGAAGACTTTAACTCGGATGTATTTAAAAAAACGCGCGAGCAGAAGGATAACGACTGGGCGTTTGTGGTGAAGCTAACCATGATTATCCGCGACTTGATGACGGGCAATGGCAAACTGAAAGAAATGGGATACGACGAAGAATCCATGGGGCATAATGCCATAGCCGCCGGATTTCAGGGACAGCGGCAGTGGACGGACTTTATGCCCAACGGCGACTTTTCCGAAGCGATGCTTAACGCTTCTTTTGACTGGAACGGCATTCGCGAGCCGTTTATCCTGGCTACCGAAAACGATCATCTCAACGGCCTGGCCATGCTGTTTGGCAAACTGCTCACCAATACGTCGCAGATATTTGCCGATGTGCGCTCGTACTGGAGCCCCCAAGCCATAGAAAGGGTGAGCGGCTGGAAACCGGAAGGTATATTGTCCGAAGGCGCGATTCACCTCATTAATTCGGGCTCCTGCACCTTAGACGGCACAGGGCGGCAAACCAAAGACGGCAAGCCCGTAATGAAGCCTTACTGGGAAATAACGCCCGGCGAAGTAGACGAGATGCTGGGCGCTACTACCTGGTATCCGGCTTCGCTTGAATATTTTCGCGGAGGAGGATACTCTTCTCATTTCCTCACCAGGCCGGGCATGCCCGTAACAATGAGCCGCTTGAATATGGTAAAAGGCCTGGGCCCCGTGTTACAGATAGCCGAAGGCTGGACGGCTACCTTCCCCCCCGCCGTATTTGATATAATTAATAAGCGGACAGACAAAACATGGCCGTCTACCTTTTTTGTGCCCAAAACAACCGGCAAAGGATGGTTTAAAGACGTTTATTCGGTCATGAATTATTGGGGCGCCAACCACGGAGCAATCAGTTACGGTCATACAGGCGCTGATTTAATCTCGATGGCTTCCATGCTTTCCATACCGGTCTGCATGCATAATGTAGAAGACGGAAAAATATTCCGCCCCTCTGCCTGGAATGCTTTTGGCATGGACCTGGAAGGCGCCGATTACAGGGCATGCGCCGCTTACGGCCCCTTGTATAAGTAAAAACAAAAAAAAGGCCAGCTCAACACAGAGACAGCCTTCTATACGAATTTAAATAACATTCGTTATTCAATTTATTCAATGATGATTACTCTTAAATAAAGGTTAAATGTAGAAATATAATTATCAATACGATTATACGATTGCGAATACCGTGCCAACCCCGTCTTTTTATCCCCGCGGTATTTGCAATGGATTGAAAATCCATTATACGACAAGAGCGCGGCGATATTGTCTCCGCGCTCTTGCCATAGAATGGACTGTGGAAATTTTCCGCAACTGTGGCGCAATTCCACAGCTTACCCGGCCATCGTTTTGATTTGTTCGATAATGCCGGATAGCTGTTTGATGACTTCTTCCACGGCCTGTTTCCATTTTTTCCCCGACAATTCTTTTTTTTCCAGCAAGCTTAATGTACTTACAAGCGTATCCGCCTCAAGCATTTTAAGCAGGGGGATTAATTTATGGGCTATTCGGCTTACCTGTTCCTTATCGTTACCGGATAAGGCTTTTTCCAGCAGCAGCAGGCTTTTTGCAGTTTCTTCCCGGAATGTCAGGAGAATAGAGTTCAAGGCTTCTGTATCATTTTCGGCAAACGACGTGAGCGAAGATAGATTGACAGGCGTGAGATGAACGGCCAGTAATTCATTTAACAGGGCAATCAAGGCGTCCGATGTAAAAGGTTTGCTCAGGAAACCGGTAAAACCGGCTTCTTTATAATGCTCGGCGTCTTCTTCCGCGCTGGCCGAAAGGGCAATAACGGGAATCGTATCCAATCCGGGTATGCCGGACGAACGGATTTGTGCCAGCAAGTCGTACCCGCTTAATCCCGGCATCTGGATATCTGTCAGGATAATATCAAAAGAAGCTTTGCCTGCTAAATCAACAGCCAGATGCGGATTCGTCAGGGAGATAACGTTTACCCTGTTTCGTTTTAATAATGCTTCGGTTAGTTTAAGCTGCGCCTTGTCGTCGTCTATCGCCAGGCAGTTTATTTTACGATCCGGGATAACGGTCAATGCAGTCTCTTCCTTACCGGTTTCCTCGCCGGTAATTTCCTCGTCTGATAATAGCAACGGCAGTGTGATGATAAATTCCGAACCTTTATCCAATACGCTGTGCACGGTTATTTGCCCGCCCATTAACGACAGCAGTTTGCCCGTAATAGAAAGTCCTAACCCAAAACCGTCTGTTTTTCCCGCTTGGTCGAGCCGGGTAAATTCCCCGAATATTTTTTTCTGTTCATCATCGGCTATGCCGGGGCCTTCGTCCTTTACAGATACCCGCAAACAGGGCGTATCCTGCGTATCCCGACTTACGGATACGTTCATCCCCACCTTTCCTTTTGGCGTGAATTTTATGGCGTTAGACAATAAATTACCTGCGGCCTGCCGAATCCGCACCGTATCTCCCCTGTAGACTTGCGTATCGCCGGCGTTCGCTATATCCATATCAAGCTGCAGGTTTTTGGCGTCGGCCAATGGTTTAAAACTGGCATATATCTCCTTAAACAAAGGAGGAATAAGGAAAGGGACAGGATGTATATCCATCTTCCCGGAATCCAGCCGGTGAAAATCCAGCAGATCAGTAACCAGCGAAAGGATATGTTTAGCCGAAACATTCATGTTTTCAAGGTAATCCTTTTGCGTTTCGTCCGGTTTGTTTTTTCGTAATAATTCAATATATCCCAGTATGGACGAAAGCGGAGCCCGTATATCATGACTGATAATAAGCATGAGCTTTTCTTTGTTTTGCAGCAAATTTTCAGCATATAGCTTAGCTTTTTCCAATTGATTGCGGTAGTATCGGCTTCGCCAGATATCCCGGATGGTGAGGAACAGGAAGAACAGAAAAATAACGATAGCTATAATGGCTATCGTAGCCAAATGCCTGGATGCGCTGTGAATCATCTGTTGTTTTTCCAGCTCTTCTTCCTGTAGCGAGCGAATCTCTGTTTCTTCAATAGCAACAAGCACGCGGTTTATTTCATGGGTAATTATATTATTGTTTTTATGGAGTTCATGCGTGCGGTTTGTCAGTATTTCGGTCAGTTGTTCCCGTTCCAGCGTAATTTCCCTTTGCACCCTAAGCAGTACGCTGGCAATTTCTTCCGAAGGGTCGTAGGTATTTATCAGCGAATCAGTCTGTATGCGGCTGGTAGCGTTCACCCGGATCGTAGTGTCTACTTTTACCGGAACAAACGCTTCGGCCAGTCTTTTAAAGAATCCTTTTTTCTCGCGTTGTACCACTAACGTATCTTTAGAGTTTTCTTCCTGTTTCTGAATTTCCAGTTCTTTTGAATGTTCGCGGGATACCGACATTTCTTTGGCGATGCTTCGTGCATACACGTTTTTCATTTCCTGCATCGTTTCAAGGAGCAGTTCGGTATTATCCCGTTTTTTCTCCACCAGCATATTAATGGTATCTATTTTTCCCCAATTGGCAATATCAATAAAGCGCAATAAATCCATCTGGATACGAACCCGGTTCATTACTTCGTTGAATTTCTCAAATTCCACCTGGGGATTAACGGCAAACCGGGTATAGGTTTCTCCTTCGTAAAGAAGAGATAATACATTGGTTATGATGTGGATTTTTTCTCTGGGAATATCGTCTGTATTCCGGTTTTCGGCAATTTTGGCAACCAGGTTAAATATATACAAAACGGCGCCTGCCGCCACAATAATCAGGGAAGCGTATCCCAAAATAACTCTCCGGACAAGGTGTTCTTTTTTTTTACTCATGGCGTGATTTTATCTTATAACAGTTTATTCATCCTTATACGATATATTCCATTTATCAAGCATTTTAAAATCTAATTTTTTCAAACCGGCTTTCCAGAATGGTATCGGGTCGTCATGATCGTCCAAATACATCCGGTCTCGTACCAGAAACGCCTCGTTTGTCAGCGCCAGAGAAGGATCGGCTTCTTTTGTTTCAATGCCGGCTATATCAAGCATGGTGTGGAAAACGCTGTTAGTACTTACCGGCAATGCCTTATGATCGAGGGCATGCTGGTATTTTTCCGGATAATCGCGCCGGTAAATATCCGAAAACCATATCAGATAAGGTATATGTAACTGGTAATATGTCGGGATGGGAGAGGCGTGTAAATAACGGGCGCGGGCGTCGTCAAAGATATCTTCCCCATGGTCGCTTAAATATAACATGGACGAACAGGCGCCCGATTTTTTCAGGATACGCACTACTTCGTCAAGCACATAGTCTGTAAATAAAATAGAATTGTCGTATGCATTCCTCAGCTTATCTTTGCCGGCGGCGCGGAGTCCATCCGTTTTGTCAGGCGTATAAAAGGCAAATTCTCGCGGATACCGCTCATGATAATTAAAATGGGAACCATAGGTATGGAGCACGATAAATAAATTTCCTTCCGCATTATTCACTTCTTTTTGTAAGTAAGGAAGAATCGCATCGTCATGTAAAGAAGTAAGATACGAACCCGTATGAAAAGCGCTCATATCAATATAGGTATCGGCTTCTCTGTAAAATGTGCTTATCAATGAACCGGTCAGTTTCTGATTTACAATAGCGACGGTATGGAAACCGGCTTCTTTGAAAGCCGTTATTATACTTTTCTTTTGATAAAGAATATCATAATCTTCCGCGCTTGCGGCAGATAATATGATAGGAACGCTTTTATGCGTATTATTGGATTGCGTAATTGCATCTTTAAAGTACGCAAGGCCCGAAAGTTTCTCCATACGGGGAGTTGTTTCATGCTCGTATCCGTATAAACTCCATTCCATTGCGCGCGATGTTTCTCCCACCGTTAATACGTAAATTTCCCGGTTGTTATGGGCTTGAACCGGTTTGGTTGCATGGAAAGTAAAGTTTGCCGATGTAACAGGATAATTCTTATTCCTGTCGGCTTTATCCAAGGCAAAATACAGGTTATACAAGGCATTCGCCGGGTAAATATCATTTTTTACGGAAAACGTCCGGAATGACAGGCAACCGGACAAAACGCCTGACAGAAACAGCCCAAAACTGATTTTCAACCATTTTTTGCGGAATGTATCCGACAGACGATCCTTTATTTGGATGGAATAGAACGCTAAGCATAAAGTGGGCAGGGTATAAAAAAGAAAGACGCAGATTATGACAAGAAATATGTTTTCAAGCAATTCGCTGGCTTCCGAGGCATTTGAACTTGTCAGGTTTAAATACATGTCGACGGCAATGACGGATTCTCCAAAAAGGTGCAAAAGAACCAACTGTCCTCCGTCAAGGATTACTTTGGGAAGAAGAATCCAGACAATAATTCCGGGCCTGCGCGACAATAATAGCGTCCCAAACCAAATAGCTAAAGGTATACTGATAGAAGCTATGCCGGCTGTAGCGGGCATAGGGGCCGTAACAAACAATACGCAATTAGGAATGATAAAGAGCGCCCCAAACAGAAAATATAAGTGTTTCTGCGTAGAAAGCCAGCGCTTTATCCTGATTGAAATAGTCATCCTCATCTGTCATCAAATTGAATCGATAAATAGCTCAACTACCTTTTTTAAGAGCTTCTAAAAATCTACAAAAATATATCTTCTCAAGGAATATCAGATGAATAAGATAGACAAAAAAAGTTATTAACCTCCTGAAATTTTAACCTTTTCCGTTTGTAACTGAAAAGGCTTGCCTGATAACTTTTTATAGAATAAAAGCATTACATTTGTAAACGTTTTTAGTATGTTGTTGTTTAGAGTTCAACAAAAAACAGGTTTAATTTGGACACAATAGTTAAATTAAGAGTTCAGGGATTAACGAACAGTCAGATACAATCCGGCGCATACGCTTTGATACTTGCCGAAGAAAAAGGGCTACGGCGTATCCCGATTATTGTTGGGACAACAGAGGCGCAATCCATTGCTATCGCTTTGGAAAAAATAAATCCTCCGCGTCCCCTTACGCACGACCTCTTTTCCGCCTTTTTGCGGTCTTTTGATATTCGTTTATGTAAAGTATTCATTTACAAATTTGAAGAAGGCGTTTTCTACTCCGAGTTGTTATTCGATAATGGCATGCGCCAGGTGCGTCTTGACTCCCGTACATCAGACGCCATAGCCATTGCTCTCCGCGTACAATGCGAGATATATACGACAGAAGGAATCATACAGGAATGCGGCGTGGCGCTGGAAGATTCATCCCTTTTTGAAGATAGTGAAGATAAAGACGACGAAGATTTATTGTATGACCTTGAACCAAACGAAATAAAAGATGAAGCTCAATTACTAAAATGGTTTTCCCTGCTGGATACCGGAGAACTCGAAACGCGCCTGCAAGAAGCTGTTGAAAATGAGAATTATGAATATGCCAAAATGTATAGAGACGAATTACGTCGCAGAAAAATAAAGGGAGAATAATCTATGATCGAGCCATTCGGATTTACTGTCATTTCCCTTCTGCGCGGATTATTGGGAATGATATGCGTGCTTGGGGTATGCTATCTGTTTAGTTATGACCGCAAACATATTGATTGGAAATTAATAGGCGGCGGATTATTCCTTCAATTGATTTTGGCGTTGTCTATACTGTATGTTCCGGTTATAGGGATCGTTTTTGAATGGATAGGCAAAAGTTTTGTAAAATTGATGGATTTCACGCATGCCGGAATAACGTTTTTATTGGGCGATGCGTTGGCGAATAAAGGCAATTTCAGTTTTCTGCTTCATTCATTACCCGTTGTTATCTTTTTTTCAGCTCTGGTATCGCTTTTGTATTATTGGGGAATTATTCAATGGATCGTGAGAGCCTTTTTGTGGGCGCTCCAGCATTTTATGAATGTATCAGGCTCGGAAGGGCTTGTCGTATCGGGGAATATATTTATGGGAATGACCGAGTCGCCCGTCCTTATCAAAAATTATTTACCGTCGATGAACCGGTCGGAGATATTTTTGGTAATGGTTTCCGGTATGGGAACAATTGCCGGTTCTGTTATGGGAGCTTATGTCGGAATGTTAGGAGGCAGCGACCCTGTATCCAGGGTGCTTTTTGCCAAGCATCTGTTGTCGGCGTCCGTAATGGCTGCTCCCGGAGCGATTGTTATAGCCAAGATGCTTTGTCCGCAAACCGAACCCGTAAGCGACAGGGTAATCGAAATAGAGCAGGTCGATAAGCGTTCTACCCCGTTGGACGCATTAGCTGCCGGCGCGTCGACAGGCGTTAAATTAATGGTGAATATAGCTGCCATGTTATTGGTTTTTATAGGATTGGTAGCTTTAGTGAATTATATTTCGAGCGATATAATAGGCCGTTATACCGGACTGAATGAATGGATAAGGGAATTTACAAATGGAAAATCACAAGGGCTTACGTTTCAGTTTATAATCGGGACAATCCTGGCGCCTTTTATGTGGCTGATAGGCGTTCCGGCCGACGATATAATGGTGGTCGGTTCTCTTTTGGGGCAGAAAACTATTTTAAATGAGTTTGTAGCTTATGCCCAGATGCAGGAGTGGAAAGACGCCGGTATGTTTATCTACGAAAAGTCTATGTTGATGTCGACTTATATCTTGTGCGGCTTTGCCAACATATCTTCTATCGGTATATTACTGGGAGGAATGGGCGTTTTAGCTCCCGGAAAGAGCGCCATGATTACCCGTTTGGGTTTTCCGGCAATGATTGGGGGAGCGTTGGTTTCTATTATGTCGGCAACAATTGTCGGGATGATTTTAGGTTGAAATTCATGCAGTTATTCTACGCGCCGGATATAGATATAACCCGGGAATTGCCGGAAGAAGAAGCAAGGCATGCCCTGCGCGTATTACGCCTGGCGGAAGGGGATACGATAGACCTGGCCGACGGAAAAGGTTTCTTTTACAAAGCAATGATTCGTTCGTCCAACCCCAAACATTGTTATGTTGACGTTATAGCCAGACAGGAGCAGCCTCTTTTATGGCATTTTAATTTGCATATAGCCGTCGCTCCCACAAAGACCATAGACCGGATGGAATGGTTTTGTGAAAAATCAACGGAAATCGGGATAAATCAAATAACCTTTCTGAATTGTCGTTTTTCCGAAAGGCGGGAAATCAAGCCCTCCCGGCTGGAAAAGATACTGGTCAGCGCGATGAAACAATCACAGAAAGCGACCTTACCCAAGCTAACCGGAATAACAGACTTTCAAGCATTTATACAGCAACCTTTTTATGGTAGAAGATTTATCGCTCATTGCCATGAAGGAGAGAAAAACACACTAAAGCAACGCTATCATTCAAAAGAAGACGCCGTGATATTGATTGGGCCGGAAGGCGATTTTAGCCCCGACGAAGTGAATGCCGCCATTAAAAAAGGATTCGAACCCATATCATTAGGCGCTAGCCGACTCAGGACAGAAACAGCCGCTTTAGTAGCCGCCCACACAATCCATATATTGAATTAAGGAGGCCTCCCCCATACCGTATGAATCCGATAGCTGAAAAATAGACTCAAAACAAAGAGACCGGAAATCCCGGTCTCTTTGTTAAGCTAATATAGTCTCTATTGCGCTTAATTCATCTCCTGAAAAAGAAAGATTATGCAACGCTTTCAAATTATCTTCCAACTGAGCTACCGAACTGGCGCCGATAAGCACGCTGGTCACTCTGTCGTCTTTCAGCAACCAGGCCAGCGCCATCTCTGCCAACGTTTGATCCCGGTTCAGAGCAATATCATTTAGTTTGCGAACTTTAGCAACCACCTCTTCCGTTACCTGATTCAGTTGAAGGAATCCGGTAGATTTAGCAGCCCTTGAATCTTCGGGAATACCATTCAGGTACCTGTTCGTCAAAAGTCCTTGCGCCAACGGGGAAAAAGCAATCACGCCAACGCCCTCTTCTTCAAGCAAAGGAAGAAGTTTCGGCTCAACCCAACGCTCAAACATCGAATACTTAGGCTGATGGATCAGGCATTTCACCTTATGCTCTTTTAGTACGGACAACGCAGCCCTGGCCTGTACGTCGTTATAATTGGATATGCCCGCATACAGCGCTTTTCCTTGCCTGACAATATCCGCTAACGCTCCCATGGTTTCCTCTATCGGCGTCTCCGGGTCGGGACGATGCGAATAAAAGATATCCACATAATCAAGCCCCATACGCTTCAGGCTCTGGTCAAGGCTCGCCATCAGATACTTCCGGCTTCCCCATTCGCCGTAAGGACCCGGCCACATATCATAACCCGCTTTAGACGAAATAATCAATTCATCGCGATAATGCCCCAATCCCTTTTTCAGTATGCGCCCGAAATTTTCTTCGGCCGAGCCATACGCCGGGCCATAATTATTCGCCAGATCAAAATGGGTGATTCCATTATCGAATGCGGTATGCGCAATCCGGATAAAATGATTAAACGTATCCACGCTCCCAAAGTTATGCCATAATCCGAGGGAAATAGCCGGTAGCCGTATCCCACTCCGTCCACAACGACGATAAATCATATCGTCGTATCGTTTTTCATTTGCTTTGTAAAAATCCATAACTTCCTATTTTAGTTACTAATTGACGATTAGCTATCAATTATTTAATCAAACATCTGTCTGAATTTATTGAATATTTTTTCTTTTGCCGTTTCTTTTGGTTGAAAGTTTGGAGAGTTATCCAGCCCGCTCAATGTCGCTTTTTCCGAATCGGAAAGCGTTTCCGGGATATAAACGCTCACATTAATCAATAAATCGCCCGTTCCATAACTGTTGACAGACGGCAAGCCTTTATTACGCAGTCTGAGAACTTTTCCAGGCTGCGTTCCGGGATCGATCTTTACCTTCGCCTTCCCGTCAATGGTTGGTACTTCTATACTTCCGCCTAAAGCAGCCTGCGGAACCGTAAGCAGCAAATTATACAATAAATCATTTTCATCGCGAATCAGTTCCGGATGCGGTTCTTCTTCTATTAATATGAGCAAGTCGCCATTTACGCCGCCATGCCGCGCCGCATTTCCTTTCCCGCTCATGGAAAGCTGCATGCCTTCGCCCACGCCGGCCGGAATGTTCAACGTTATCACATCGTCGTCCTTTACAATACCTTCCCCGTTACAAACCTGGCATTTCTTGGTTATAATCTTCCCCTCCCCGTTACAGGTAGGACAGGTAGACTGTGTTTGCATCTTGCCCAATATCGTATTGGTAACGCGGGTTACCACCCCGTTACCATGGCACGTATTACATGTTTTGGTATTGTTTGAACCTTCCGCGCCGCTTCCCTGGCACGCTTTACAAGGAATATATTTCTTTACCTTTATTTTCTTTTCAACGCCTTTGGCTATTTCATTCAGATTCAATTTTACTTTTACGCGCAAATCAGAACCCCTGTTTATCCGGTATTCGCCGCCCCGCGAGCCGCCAAACCCGCCAAAGCCAAAATGTCCGCCAAAGATATCGCCAAATTGAGAGAAGATGTCTTCCATAGACATATCTCCGCTAAAGCCTCCGCCTGCGGAAGCGCTTCCCACGCCGGCATGGCCAAACTGGTCGTAACGCTGGCGTTTTTGTTCATCGCTTAACACGTCGTAAGCCTCTGCCGCTTCCTTAAATTTTTCTTCCGCTTCCTTATTTCCCGGATTTTTATCAGGATGATACTCTATCGCTTTTTTACGATAAGCCTTTTTTATTACTTCTGCAGTTGCATTTCTCTCAACGCCGAGTACTTCGTAGTAATCTCGTTTAGCCATTTTTATATTTGTCTCCCTTCTATGTTTGTTTTGATTATTCCCCTACCACTACTTTTGCGTGGCGGATTACCTTATCGTACAACGTATAACCCGTTTGCACGCTGTCGAGCACCTTTCCCTTCATCTCATGTTCAGGCGCGGGAATGATAGCAACCGCTTCAAACATTTCAGTTTCAAAAGTCTTTCCTAAAGCGTCGATAGGTTTTACCCCCTGTTGAGTCAGGTAAGCGACGAACTTATTGTAAATAAGTTCCATTCCTTCCTTAATAGCGTCAATATTTTCGGCTGTCCGTATATTTTGTAAGGCCCGTTCAAAATCGTCCAGCACAGGGAGCAGATTCGTAAGCGCAGATTCGCCCCCGCTTTTAATCAGGTCTGCTTTTTCGCGAAGCGTACGTTTTCTGTAATTATCAAATTCAGCCATCAAGCGTAAGTGAGAATTGTTTAATTCATCATACTTCTTTTGAAGCGCCCCGTCTTCGTCCGACACATTGTCAGCCTCATTCGCTGATTCTTCTGCCGCATTTTCTGTTTTATCCTGTAAATTTGTCGCATCCACTTCGTTCAGAAGTTCATCTTTCTCTGCAAAATCCATGTTTCCTTTATCTTCCTTTGTACTCATGATCTATTATTATAAATGTTTACAACCTGTTCTGCCACTATTTTCTGCATGTTACGATAATAGATTATCATCAAATATGTTGCCAAGCCGTAAAAGTAGAAGATTTAAACGAGATAAGTACAGATAGATATGACTTTATTTTATGTGGAAAACGTTCGTGGACTAATTTTGGCGCCGGACTAAAGCATACAAAAAACTTTATTTTTTCTTTGTTTTTCAGTCGACCGATAGATAACGGAAAGTATAGTAATGATTTAGGGTTAATTGGACGGTAATTGAAGGATGATTGGAAAGCGCTTGAAGCGTTCAAACGCCTCCTGACTTTACCGGTAATCCCCCAAAAACATTTGTTAACTACCGGGAGCCATAAACATTTCCGCCTGATTCAGACCGCATCCGCAGCCATAAACAGGCAGGCAATACCCCTCCGTTTGCCCATGCAGCGGGCAAAGCGCCGCACAGCTTCCCCTTAGTTACCGCGAAAGAAAATACCGGGCAACACTAGTGTCCACTAAAATCGTTTAACATTTCCTGTAACACACTATAAATAATGTTTTTAAGTGGCATAAATCTGCGTGTACTTTTGAATTGACTAATTTTGCACCTTGTATCAAAATG
>JAIRYL010000077.1 GCA_031267775.1 Tannerellaceae bacterium | reverse complement strand
AGAATGGAGACAAATTATGAAGTTTATTATAGATGAAGAAGAGTATATTGAATTACAAGACGTACTGAAAATGACTGGTATAAACCAAACGGATTTATATATAAAAATCAAGTACAATGAATTTCCTAAACAAAAAAAAATGATTGTGCCAACTCCAAGAAAACGCTCGCTTTGGAAGAAGTCAGAAATTGACGCATACTTAGAGGCTACGTGTGGGAAGGAATCTTAGTGTTTATAGAGAGTATAATTGCGATCGAACCACAATATATGAAAAATATCTTTTTCTCTAAACCCAATCATTGCTTTTTTTGCGTCAAAGCGTAGCGCAAGTAGATTTGTATCTGGTTTTATTATATCTCTTGGTATTTTGTCTCCTGTTATTGCGCTTTGAGATATATGTTCGCTTCCAAGTCCATGCCTGTTGGCTTCGGTAATTTCCGACCATTTGAGTTGAGAAAGCTTAATCATTTGTTCCGCAAAAGCCGACTTTTCTTTACTATCACACAATGAAAGATTGTATTTCTTCCTCATATATCTCAATGAAAAGATAGGACAACAACTATTGTAGTTAATAGTTCCAACTGTATAGTATGGACAATCCAAACATGCAGGCTTTACTTGTGAACGCTTTTTCTTCATGAATCGCTTTATGCCAGGCGAGTTTTAAAAAAGTTGATCATTTCTCGGTCAGATATAATGGTTTCCCTTTTTTTAACCGTATTTGCCCAAGGCGGTTCTTGATGGGTCATGTCTCTCAATCGCCAAGCCGAATACTGGCCGTAAGTTTGGTATATATCTTCCAGAAGATCTGTGACCTTTTTCGATAGAACATGCTGATCGAATCCTTCGGAAATAGGTAAACGATCGGATTTGTTGTTTTTATATTTATGATATAGTTCCGGCACAACTGGGCCATGCTGCCATGCTTCTATATCGTTAGGGAAAAGACGGACATTGTGTATGGCAAGCCAAAATCCCTGAGCGTAATAACATAATTTCTGCATTTTAAGATTGGAGATAAAGTCTTCAGCGTCTATATCCTGGAGACACAAAAAGTAATTCGCCACATCTAACACGCTAGTCATTTTGATATCCTTCACAATATCGAAACACCATAACACCTTAACGTAACTTAGTTAATGTAACGTTATTTTATACTACAAAACATGTAATTGTAAGTTGCGTTTAGTAATGCGCAAATTTTGCGCAATCTGTTGAATATCCATAAACTATACTCCCCAAAAGGCGGACATATTCGGAGCAAGATCTACATGGATTATATGAGATTGCATGAGAAAAACATAAAGGAAGAAAGCAACGTCGGTATAAATGTCGGTATAAACGAGACGCAAAGGAAAATAATTGATTTTATAATTAAGAATCCTGAAACGACTGCAGAACAATTGGCTGATTTGGTCGGCATTACAAAGCGACGCGTAGAATCGAATCTACGTCGATTAAAAATAGCTGGACTGATAAACAGGGTTGGAGCACGCAAAAATGGTAAGTGGATCGTGACGCATATTTAGAGGGTACTAGGAGTGGGACTGGAAGTTAACTTGATTACCTGCGCAAAGGGCGTTGATTTTTGATTGCATTTGGGAGCGGAGGTTTAAGGCGAGGAGGGGAAGCGGAGCTATCAATTTTCGTTGCTCGGTAATTTGCGCTAATACAATATCTTGGTCTTCTAGTTTTGGAACGGGAATTTTATAATTTTTTATCAAATCTAATGGCACGCGCCGTTGGCCGCCGCTTCCCGTCATGTTGTTTGCTCCGACTTCTAGAAACTCCTGCATATTGAGGAAATAATATATCCATTCGGGACGAGTTTTTTCATTGTTCGCGCGAATGACAATATACTCGGTAGAACCGAAGCCCACTCCGTTTTTGAGGTTGCAAGCGACGCCGGCCTTGCCGTTTTCAAAGCAAGGAGTGATTTTTGCGAGTAAGACGTCTCCGTCTTCAAAGTATGTGAAGCCTTTTTTGACCTCCGAAAACGGACGAACAGTATTTACCTCAAATTCCGGATCATGTTCGTTAATATTCGCCATGGGAACGAACGAAACCTCATAATTATCGGAGAATTTTTCTTTTATACCCGGGTTAAAACTGGCTATTTCGTCGATTTTTAGAACTTGGCCGCCCTCTTCATAAAAATTTGCGAGGAAGTTTTTGAGAATATCGGCGCCGGCAGTTTTGAGATTTTTGATTAATGTTTCTGCCGCTTTTATGGAATCCTGGATTTTATCGAGTTCGGCAACGAGTTTTTTCTGCTCCGCAAGCGGGGGAAGGGGAATTTGTAGTGTCTTTAGGTCTTCCGCGTAAACATGCGGTTGTACCGCGCCGTGTTGCAATTTGTAAACGTCTTCCTGGCGGTTTTTCAAAACGTAATACAAAAACTTTGTTTCGAGTTTACCGTCGTCGTTGGAGAATAACACATTGCAATCCGAAGCCCAGATCGGAGAGCAGTGATACCAAACGAAACCGGCAGTCCCGGAGGCGGAAATTGTAATGACATTGCCTTGATGCGTACTTTCGTTATGGTTATACGGACTTGTCCGTCCGCCTGCTATAACGGGTATGTTTCCCTCTCTTCTTTTTTCTTTTGTAATTGATTTTCCTTTCTGTATAACTAAAAGCCCATTAGCAACAAGATTATTAAGCGAAACCATATCAAATTTGCTGTTTTCATATTCAATTTTCCTATACTTGCTTCCCACAAGCGTGAAATCACTATCTTTAATTTTGTCAAAAGACACGGCAGTAAATCCGACTTTAAGCATATCGTCTTTGCATTCTTCATCCGGATTACGGTATTCCTGATATATTTCTAGATCGTTGACGCCTTCGATTTTGCTGCGGCGAGAATCAAGGGTATAGCCGTCGTTCTTAACTTCAAAATACCAATAATGTTTAGACGCAACCTTTTTCCTGTCCTTATGCTTTACTTTGTCGCAGTATATTATGTTGGTTTTAACTCCCGTATAAGGCAGGAAAACGCCCTGTGGCAGAGAGATAACGCTCCGTAGGTTGCACCTATCCAGTAAAAACTCGCGCGTCTTCGCTAAATCTTTGCGAAACAAAAAACCTTCGGGAACTACCAACGCCATACGCCCATTTTCGGCCAAACCGTTAATTGCTCTTATGCAATGTTGAACGCAAATACTGTCTCCGTTATTGGATGGAATTTCATAAAGATTGCTGAATTTGGTCTTTTGGGAATAGGGTATATTTGTTAGGACTACATCGTATTTATCCTCCACAGGAGCGGCAAAACTGTCCTGCATTTTGATATTGTTGTGCCCGTCTCCGGCAAGAATCATATTCATCTTGGCGATTCGGGCGGTATTGGTGATTTCATTGCCAAAAATGGTTTTTGCGCGCAGCTGTTTTGTTGTCGACGGCGTGCGCGGCATAGAATTCCAAATATGTCGGAAGCTTTCTATGAGCAAACCGCCCGTGCCACAAAACGGATCGTAAACTTTCTCGCCTATTTGTGGATTTGCAATGCGCACCATAGTTTTCACAATATGCCGCGGCGTAAAATATTCGCCGAGGTCGTTGCCCGAAGCGGTGGATTCTTTAAGAAAATACTCAAATGCGTCTCCTTTTATGTCGGAATCTACGTCGTTCAACTTCAACGGATCCAGTTTTTCCATGATTTCTCTAAATACAGATGGGTTGCGCATTTGTAGCGGCGTGAAAATCTCCGTTTTGTAGAGAGCGTTCAGCCTTTCGTATACCGTTTTATTGATATAATCTATGCGGGACGGCGGCGGCAAATTCTTAATGAAATTCCAACGGCAATCCACGTCAAGTTCACTTACTTCGCCATTTACTTCTCTATCGTCTGCAACTTCGCTTATAAGTTTCAGAAAGAGGATATTTGCGAATTCGCCGAAGCGATCTATGCCTGCGCGTAATCCTTCGCCGCGTAAAAGATTGTTTGCCTCGCCAAAAATCTTTATGAGTTCCTGCCGTCCCCAGAGAACTTCTTTGGATATGGTGTTAACCTTGTAGTCGTGGAGAAATTTCAACGCGATAATTTCCCGAATGAATTCGTCAACTTCTTGTTGATTTAGTAATAATGGTTTGTTGAATTTTGCATGAAGCGATTTGCAAAATACGCCGTCCGTAGCAAAAACAATGGGAGCTTCCAAAATTCTGGCATAATCCGCTCCTTGTTCCAAAGCGTCGTCTACGCGGCCGCCCTTCCTTTTGGTTTCGATAACCATTAGAGGTTTGTCGCTCTGTTCCGAATATATAACATAATCG